>NZ_CP029194.1:4877500-4880000 GCF_008642375.1 Streptomyces venezuelae
GTGAATCTGGCGGGACCACCCGCTAAGCCTAAATATTCCCTGGTGACCGATAGCGGATAGTACCGTGAGGGAATGGTGAAAAGTACCGCGGGAGCGGAGTGAAATAGTACCTGAAACCGTGTGCCTACAAGCCGTGGGAGCGTCGCTCATTGGGTTTACCCAATGGGTCGTGACTGCGTGCCTTTTGAAGAATGAGCCTGCGAGTTTGCGGTGTGTTGCGAGGTTAACCCGTGTGGGGAAGCCGTAGCGAAAGCGAGTCCGAATAGGGCGATTTAGTAGCGCGCTCAAGACCCGAAGCGGAGTGATCTAGCCATGGGCAGGTTGAAGCGGAGGTAAGACTTCGTGGAGGACCGAACCCACCAGGGTTGAAAACCTGGGGGATGACCTGTGGTTAGGGGTGAAAGGCCAATCAAACTCCGTGATAGCTGGTTCTCCCCGAAATGCATTTAGGTGCAGCGTCGTGTGTTTCTTGCCGGAGGTAGAGCACTGGATAGGCGATGGGCCCTACCGGGTTACTGACCTTAGCCAAACTCCGAATGCCGGTAAGTGAGAGCACGGCAGTGAGACTGTGGGGGATAAGCTCCATGGTCGAGAGGGAAACAGCCCAGAGCATCGACTAAGGCCCCTAAGCGTACGCTAAGTGGGAAAGGATGTGGAGTCGCAGAGACAACCAGGAGGTTGGCTTAGAAGCAGCCACCCTTGAAAGAGTGCGTAATAGCTCACTGGTCAAGTGATTCCGCGCCGACAATGTAGCGGGGCTCAAGCGTACCGCCGAAGTCGTGTCATTGCAGCAATAGGGCCAACGCCCGCTGTGATGGGTAGGGGAGCGTCGTGTGCCGGGTGAAGCAGCCGCGGAAGCGAGTTGTGGACGGTTCACGAGTGAGAATGCAGGCATGAGTAGCGATACACACGTGAGAAACGTGTGCGCCGATTGACTAAGGGTTCCTGGGTCAAGCTGATCTGCCCAGGGTAAGTCGGGACCTAAGGCGAGGCCGACAGGCGTAGTCGATGGACAACCGGTTGATATTCCGGTACCCGCTTTGAAACGCCCAATATCGAGCCCATTAATGCTAAGGCCGTGAAGCCGTTCCGGACCCTTCGGGGAAAGGAAAGTGGTGGAGCCGTCGACCCAAGGTGGTAGTAGGTAAGCGATGGGGTGACGCAGGAAGGTAGTCCAGCCCGGGCGGTGGTAGTCCCGGGGTAAGGGTGTAGGGCGTGTGATAGGCAAATCCGTCACGCATTAAGCCTGAGACCTGATGCCGAGCCGATTGTGGTGAAGTGGATGATCCTATGCTGTCGAGAAAAGCCTCTAGCGAGTTTCATGGCGGCCCGTACCCTAAACCGACTCAGGTAGTCAGGTAGAGAATACCGAGGCGTTCGGGTGAACTATGGTTAAGGAACTCGGCAAAATGCCCCCGTAACTTCGGGAGAAGGGGGGCCATCACCGGTGATAGGACTTGCTCCTTGAGCTGGGGGTGGCCGCAGAGACCAGCGAGAAGCGACTGTTTACTAAAAACACAGGTCCGTGCGAAGCCGTAAGGCGATGTATACGGACTGACGCCTGCCCGGTGCTGGAACGTTAAGGGGACCGGTTAGTCACATTTCGGTGTGGCGAAGCTGAGAACTTAAGCGCCAGTAAACGGCGGTGGTAACTATAACCATCCTAAGGTAGCGAAATTCCTTGTCGGGTAAGTTCCGACCTGCACGAATGGCGTAACGACTTCTCGACTGTCTCAACCATAGGCCCGGTGAAATTGCACTACGAGTAAAGATGCTCGTTTCGCGCAGCAGGACGAAAAGACCCCGGGACCTTTACTACAGTTTGATATTGGTGTTCGGTTCGGCTTGTGTAGGATAGGTGGGAGACTTTGAAGCCGTGACGCCAGTCATGGTGGAGTCGCCGTTGAAATACCACTCTGGTCGTGCTGGATGTCTAACCTCGGTCCGTGATCCGGATCAGGGACAGTGTCTGATGGGTAGTTTAACTGGGGCGGTTGCCTCCCAAAGGGTAACGGAGGCGCCCAAAGGTTCCCTCAGCCTGGTTGGCAATCAGGTGTTGAGTGTAAGTGCACAAGGGAGCTTGACTGTGAGACCGACGGGTCGAGCAGGGACGAAAGTCGGGACTAGTGATCCGGCGGTGGCTTGTGGAAGCGCCGTCGCTCAACGGATAAAAGGTACCCCGGGGATAACAGGCTGATCTTCCCCAAGAGTCCATATCGACGGGATGGTTTGGCACCTCGATGTCGGCTCGTCGCATCCTGGGGCTGGAGTCGGTCCCAAGGGTTGGGCTGTTCGCCCATTAAAGCGGTACGCGAGCTGGGTTTAGAACGTCGTGAGACAGTTCGGTCTCTATCCGCTGTGCGCGTAGGAATATTGAGAAGGGCTGTCCCTAGTACGAGAGGACCGGGACGGACGAACCTCTGGTGTGCCAGTTGTCCTGCCAAGGGCATGGCTGGTTGGCTACGTTCGGGAGGGATAACCGCTGAAAGCATCTAAGCGG
>NZ_CP029194.1:5182500-5322500 GCF_008642375.1 Streptomyces venezuelae
ATGGCGCGCTCCAGGAGCCGCTGGTTCAGCAGGCCACGGGCCTCGGCGAGCTGCACGCGGTTGTTGATCCCGAGGATCTCGCGGTGGTCACCGGCGACGGAGGCGCCGACGCGGTGACCGGCCTCGCGCAGGATCGACAGCACGTCGGTGAGGTACTCCTCGCCCTGGCTGTTGTCCGTCCGCACCTGACCGAGCGCCTCGGCGAGCAGCTTCCCGTCGAACGCGAACACACCGGAGTTGATCTCGCGGATGGCGAGCTGCGCGGCGGTGGCGTCCTTGTGCTCGACGATCTCGGTCACGGCGCCCGTCTCGGCGTCGCGCACGATCCGGCCGTAGCCGGTGGAGTCCGGCACCTCGGCGGTCAGCACGGTCACGGCGTTGCCGTCGGCGGCGTGCGTGCCGGCCAGCGCCTTGAGGGTCTCGCCGGACAGCAGCGGAGTGTCGCCGCACACCACGACGACGGTCCCCTCGGGCGTCTTGCCCAGCTCCTCCAGGGCCATGCGCACCGCGTGCCCGGTGCCGTTCTGCTCCTCCTGCACGGCGGTCCGGGTCCCGGCGTAGTGCGCCTCCAGGTGGCCGCGCACCTGCTCACGGGCGTGCCCGACGACCACGACGAGGTGCTCGGGCTCGAGCTCCCGGGCGGCGGACACGACATGCCCGACGAGCGAACGCCCGGCGATCTCGTGCAGGACCTTGGGGGTCTTCGACTTCATGCGGGTGCCCTCACCCGCTGCGAGGACGACGACGGCTGCCGGGCGGTTGGCGCTCACGGGAATGCCCTTCGGCTTTGGGTGGTGGACGCACGAAGGATACCGGGGGGCCGGGGCCCGGACATGAGCGCGGGTCCTGACCGCGACGGTCAGGACCCGGGTGAAGAAGCTCCCCCGCCAGGACTCGAACCCGGACATAAGGCACCAAAAGCCTCAGTGCTGCCAATTACACCACAGGGGATAGCGTATGGGGCTAAAACGGACAAGTCGTCAGTCGTGCGCCCGGCGGCATCCACTATGCCGTACCAGGCGCCTTCCGTGCGACGGTATAGCTCCGCGCTCCTCGTGACTGTTCCCGCAACGCCCGTAGGGTGGAGGGCATGACCGCGACGGGGGCAGACCGGGACGCTGTGGGCGTTCGTTCGGGGAGTTGGTGGTGGTGGGGGAGACGGCGCAGTGTCGTTCTTGATGTGGGGCTCGCCGCGGTGTCCGCGCTGGAGTGCGGGCTCCAGGGGATCGGGTTCGCCGAGAAGGCCGGACTGCCCGTGCCCGTGGGGGTGCTGTTCGGGCTGATCGTCGGGTCGACGCTGCTCGTCCGGCGGCGGTCGCCGATCACCGTCGTCCTCGTCTCCATGGCCGTCACGCCCGCCGAGATGGGCTTCCTGATGGGGATCGTCGGGCTCTACACGCTCGCCGCCTCCGAGGTGCCGCGCCGGATCACCGCCGTGCTCGCCTCGATGTCGACCGTCGCCGTCTTCGTCGTGACCTTCGTGCGCATGCGCCAGGACGTCGCCCAGGCCGATGTCGGGCAGCCCGACATCGACCCGAGCGGCTGGTACGTGCCCGTCGTGTCGCTCTTCATGACTCTCGGGCTCAACGCGCCGCCGGTGCTCTTCGGCCTCTACATAGGGGCCCGCCGCCGCCTGATGGAGAGCCTGCGCGAGCGGGCCGACAGTCTGGAGCAGGAGCTGTCGCTGCTTGCCGACCGGGCCGAGCAGCGGGCGCAGTGGGCGCGGCAGGAGGAGCGGACCCGGATCGCCCGGGAGATGCACGACGTGGTCGCCCACCGGGTGTCGCTGATGGTGGTGCACGCGGCGGCGCTCCAGGCGGTGGCCCTGAAGGATCCGCAGAAGGCTGTGCGGAATGCCGCCCTGGTCGGTGACATGGGCCGCCAGGCGTTGACGGAGCTGCGCGAGATGCTGGGGGTCCTGCGGGAGGAGGCCGCTCCCGTCGCCCCCGCCGCGGTGCCGCTGGCCGCCGTGGGGCGGGCCGCCGCCGCTGCCGCAGAGGCCGCCGCCGACGACGGGCCGCGCCTGGACGCCCTGGAGGCGTTGTGCGAGCAGTCGAGGCTCGCGGGGGCCGTCGTGGAGTTCGTGGTGCTGGGGGAGGCGCGGGCGTATCCGCCGGAGGTGGAGCGTACGGCGTACCGCGTGGTCCAGGAGGCGCTGACGAACGTCCACAAGCACGCGGCGGGCGCCGCGGTCGTGGTCCGGCTCGCGCACCGGGAGGCCGAGGTCGCGATGCAGGTGGAGAACGGGCCCTGTCCGGCCGACACCGTGGTGGCCGACGCGCAGCTGCCGAGCGGCGGGAACGGGCTCGTCGGGATGCGGGAGCGGGTCCTGCGGATCGGTGGCGTGTTCGTGTCGGGTGTGACGGACGCGGGCGGGTTCCGGGTGTCGGCCGTGCTGCCGGTCGGGGAGTGAGCGGGGGGTCCGTCCCTAGGGCCTGTCCGCCGTCAGGCGGGTCGGCTGGACGCCGTTGACCAGGGTCGACAGCGCCGCGTCGATGTCCTTGCCGAGGTACCAGTCGCCCGCGTGGTCGAGGCTGTAGACCCGGCCCTCGACGTCCATCGCCAGGACGGCCTGGTGCTCGCCCTCCTCCCCGAGCGGCGCGAGCTCGCTCTCCAGGGCGCGCCCCAGGTCGGCGAGGGTGCGTGCGAGGTGGAGTCCGGCGAGCGGGTCGAAGCGGACCGTCGTGGGAGCTATCTGCCGACCGTGCCCGGGGGAGGTGATCCGCAGGCCGCCGAACTCCGCCCAGGCCTCGACGGCCGCGGGGAAGACGCTGTGCCGGTGGCCGGCGGGGGAGACGTGGGCGCGCAGGGCGTCGGCCCATTCTTCGGCGAGCTTGATGTCCCAGCGGCCGGGCTGCCAGCCGGCCTCGCGGAGGGCGGCGTCGACGTTGACCGGGAAGCGCGTGGTGCTGAGGTGGTCGGGCATGGGTGTGCGGTCAGCCGTTCTCGACAGGCGTCGTGGGGTCGACGGGGCGGACCCCGAAGTGGGCGAGCATCGCCGTGCAGGAGCGGCAGGGTGCCGCGTAGCTGCCGTGCAGCGGGTCGCCGTCCTCCCGGATGCGCCGGGCGGTGAGCTTGGCGTGCTTGAGGGACCGGCGGGCTTCGCCGGGGGTGAGCGGCTTGCGCTGGGCGCGCTTGGAGCGGCCGTTCTCGGTGGCGGTGAGGTGCCGGGAGAGCAGGATCGCCTCGGGACATCGCCCGGTGAAACGCTCCCGCTGACCGCTCGTGAGGGTGTCCAGGAAGTCCTGGACGAGGGCGTGCAGGAGGGGCGGGCGGTCGCCGCGGCCCGCGGTGCACGTGAGCGTCTCGCCGCGTACGGAGAGAGCTGCCCCGACGGTGGGAAGGATGCCGTCGCGGCGGTGGAGCAGTAAGGGCGCGCGCGTGGCTTCGGCGCTGCTGCTCCAGTTGAGGCGTGGGTCACCCTGTGTGGGCGTCGGTGCTGTGTGCATGGTGCTGGTCTTCCCCTCCTGCAATCCCCCGAGTTGCGTGGACAGCCTGCCAAATAGGGAGCCATATGGGGAAGCTGGGGCGGCGAATGGTGTGTCCGGTGTGTCGGAACCATGGTGCAACTGTCATGGCGTCGTGACAGTTGGTCACCGTCGGGCGGGGGCCGTTCGGGCTCTTGTGGCAGCGCATAGGCTGTGCCAGATCAGTCGGTAGCAGCAGTCAGCGACGCCAGTGCAGGGGGCAACCGCCATGACGACAGGTCGGCTCGGGCAGGACACCGCGCCACCGAACGCGGCCTATGCCGGGCAGGTCGTGCATTTTCCGGACCCGGTCCGCGCCGCCCGTCACCCCAGAGGGGTACGGATCGACGAGCACGGCCATCCGGACTTCTCGCCGTACGCGCGTGCGGCGGCGGAGATCGCCGATCCTCCGGAGGGCTTCGGCGTCGACGAGCTGCGTCTCACGGACTACGTGTCGGCGAACGCGGCGATGGCGGCGACCGGTCATGAGCTGTGGGACACGATCCCTTCGGTGGCGACCCCGCACGGCTGGACCTGGCATCACGTGGCGCGCAGCCGCCGGATGGAGCTGGTCCCGGTCGAGGTGAAGGCGCTGCTGCGGCACCACGGCGGGGTGGCGACGGCCGCTGTCGATCATGCGAAGCGCGGCACGCGGCCGCTGCAGGAGACCCGTCCCGCGCACTTCGGCCTGCCGAAGGCGCTCGTGTCGGTGTCGGAGCTCCAGCTCCAGGGTGTCGAGGAGGATCTCGGCTACCGGCTGCCCGGCGCGTACCGCTCGTTCCTGAAGGCGGCGGGCGGGTGCGCGCCGGTGGGCACGGCGCTCGACGCGGAGCTCGGGCTCCTGGTCGACCAGCCGTTCTTCACGGTGCGGGAGCAGGCGGGGACGAACGACCTCGTGTACGTCAACAAGTGTCTGCGCGATCACCTGACCAAGGACTATCTGGGCGTCGCCTTCGTCCAGGGCGGTCTGGTCGCGGTGAAGGTGCGGGGCGACGCGATCGGCTCGGTGTGGTTCTGCGCGTACGACGACGCGCGGGACTCCGGGCCGGAGGCGGCGGGCTGGACGGTGGCCGAGCGGGTGGAGCGGCTGCTGCTGCCCTGCGGCGAGGACTTCGACGCGTTCCTGCAGCGTCTCGCCGGCAGTCCGCCGGAGCTGGAGACGGTGGCGAACCTGATGGTGGACGGCGGCTTCGCGCGTGCCGTGCCCGTGGTCCCGGTAGGGGAGTGAACTGGCTGTGGTGACGTTCGCGCAGGCGCAGGAGCGCGCCGAGGAATGGATCAACGGCGACCTGCCGGCGTACCAGCACCGTGAGGTGCGGGTACGGGAGTTCGAGCTGGGCTTCGTGGTGTGGGCCGAGGACCGCCAGGGCGGTCCGGTCTCGGACGGCGGCCGGCAGCGGCTGGTCATCGCCCGGGACAGCGGTGAGGCCACGCTGTGGCCGGGGCTGCCGGTGGGCGAGGTGATCCGGCGGTACGAGGAGGAGTACGGGTCGCCGGAGGAGGCGGCCGCCCCGGCGGCGCCTCAGGCGGCCCGGATCGATCTGAACCAGACGTCGTTCCTGCTGAGTCCTCCGGAGTGGCTGCAGGACGCGGCGGACCGGATCGGACTGCCGCCGCAGGGGCCGAACGCTTCGCAGGAGGGCGGGAGTTCGTCGGCGCCGATGGACGACGCGTCGGACGCGGTGCCGCCTGCGGGCGCGCCTTCGGTGCCCGCGCCTTCACCCGTGCCTTCGGCGTCTTCGACGCCGTCGGACTCCGGTGACCGTGACCGTGACCGTGACCGTGAGCCGGTGGCCGCGGCCTCGGCCGAGGCCGCGCCCGCCATCCCCGCTCCGGCGGCTCCGCCGGTTCCGCCCGCTCCCGCCCCTGTCCCCGCGCCCACCCCCGAGCCCCCCTCCGCGCCCACCCCCACCCCCGCTCCCGCGGTGAGTCCGTGGGCGGATGCGAACGCGAGTTCCGGTGGTGCCGACGGGGCTGTTCCGCTGCCCGCGACCGTGTTCGCGCCGCCGCTGTCGGGGACGGACGACGAGGACACCCCGCCCCCGTTGATCGGTGCCGACGCGCCGACCGCGCTGATGAAGGGGGGCAGTGCGCTGCCCCCGACCGCGGTGGCTCCGCGGCTCGACCCGGCCGCGCCGCCGCCTTCGGTGCCGGTGCCGCCGCCGGTGCAGCCCGGTCCTCCCGTGCCCCCTGTCCAGTCCGGTCCTCCCGTGCCTCCCGCCCCGGCGGCCGGGCCCGGTGTGCCGCCTCCGCCGCCCGCGCCGCGGGTGCCGGGTGCCGGGGAGATCGCGGACGCCGCGACGAGCAAGGCCACGCTGCCGCCGAAGGGCGGGCGCGGGCCGGGGACGCCGCCTCCGCCGCCGGGTGCGCCCGGTGTGCCCGGTGGGTCGCTGGGGGGCGCCCCCGCGTACGTACCGACGCAGCTGGTGTCGCAGCTCGGGCCCGAGGGGCTTCAGCCTCCCGGGCCGTCGCAGCCCGCCCCGCCCGGTCCTCCGGGGCCTCCCGGTCCGCCGACCCCGCCGCAGCCCGTGCACCAGGCGGCGACGATGCTGGCGCATCCGAACCAGGGTGGTCCGGGCGCGCCTCCGCCGCCCCCGCCGCCGCCGGGTGTGCCCGGTGGTACGCCCGCGGGTGGTGTCGCGCATGCCGCGACGATGCTGGCGCACCCCGGTCCCGGTGGTCCGGCCGGTCCGCCGCCTCCGCCCGCTCCGGCGCCGCCGGTGCACGGCGGTCACACGCCGCCTCCCGGCCCCGGGCCCGTACCTCCCGCGTACGGGTATCCGCAGGCCGCGGGGCAGCCGACGGTGGGTCCCGGCTACCAGGCGGTGCTGCGCTACCGGGCGCCCGACGGTTCGGAGGCGCAGATCATCCGGCGTTCGGCGCCGGGCACCCCGCATCCGGAGTGGCAGATCCTGCACGAGCTGCGCGCCATGAACGTGCCGCCGCAGCAGGTGCTGGAACTGCACACGGAGCTGGAGTCCTGTGAGCTGCCCGGTGGTTACTGTGCGCGGATGATCCGGGAGACGTGGCCGCAGGCGCGGATCACGAGCATCGCTCCGTACGGCCGCGATCACGCGGGCCGGCAGCAGGGCGTGCGGCAACTCCTCACGCATCAGGGTGAGTTGCATCAGGTCGCGGACGGTCCGGCGCGTCCCGCGCCGGTGCGGGCTCCGCTGCCGCAGGTGCAGCCGGCGCCGCCGGTTCCGCCGGAGGCGATCGCGCAGGAGCTGGCCGGGGCCTTCGGTCCGGGTGTGCTGCGCTTCGACCAGAACGCGGTGTCGCGTCAGGGCGTGCCGGAGCTGGTGGCGCGGACGCTGGTGTGGGCGGGGCTGCCGGCGGACTTCGGGCCGTTCTTCTGGGCGCAGCCTCCTGTGCCGGTGGTGCCGACGCTCGCGGAGCTGGCGGCTCAGCGGCAGGTGCAGTCGGCGCCGGACGCGAGCTCGTACCTGGTGCTCGGTTCGGACTTCGGGCGGGCGATCTGTGTCCAGTACGGGACCGCGCACATCGTGGCGGTTCCGGTGGAGGCCGGTCCTGGCGGGCAGTCGGTGCCGCCGCAGTTCGTGAACACCGGACTGCCGGAGTTCACGCGGTCGATGGCGCTGCTTGGCCGCATGTGGCGGCTGCGCTTCGGGCTCAATCCGGAGCAGGCGGGACGCTGGACGGTCGATTTCCAGGCGCAGTTGGCGATGCTGGACCCGGCGGCGCTGTCGTCGCCGGAGAACTGGTGGTCCGTGCTGCTTGAGCAGATGTGGGACGGCCTTCTGTAGCCCTTCTGCAGGCCCAGTTGGACAGAATGTGACGAAAGGCGCTCGACGTGTATCCACGTTGGGCGCCTTTTGTCCGTTCTGATGGCGCATCCTGTACGGGTCGGGCCGTAGGACGGAAGGGGCGTCAGGGATGAATTTCGCAGTCGGGCGGGGGCGCGGGTACCGCCCCGAGCAGGTCGACCGCCACCTCGCCGCGCTCTCCGAGGAGCGCGACGGGGCGTGGGAGCGGGCGGCGCGGCTCACCGTCCTCGCGAAGGACATGGAGGCGGAGGCGGCGCGGCTGCGCGCGGCCGTCGAGGCGCTCGCGCCGCAGCGGTACGAGTCGCTGAGCGAGCGCGCGCGGAAGATCCTGGCGATGGCCGAGCAGGAGGACGAGACGCTCGTCCGTGCCGCGGAGGCCGACGCGCAGGCCCTCGCGGAGGCGGCCGAGGCGGCGGGCCGGGAGGCGGAGGAGTCGGCCCGGGCGTACGCGGAGGGCGTCCGGGCGGCGGCCGAGTCGACGGCCCGCGCGACCCTGAAGACCGCGCGCGAGCGGGCCGAGGAGCTGGCGACGGACGCGGGCCGCGAGGCGGAGGAGCAGCGGTCGGCGGCGCGGGAGGCCTTCGAGGAGACCGAGCGCCGGGCGGCGGAGCTCCTGGCTGAGCAGCGGGCCGAGCAGGCGGCCGTACGGGACGAGGCCGAGCGTACGGCGCAGAGCGCGGCGGCCGAACTGGACGCGCGCCACGAGGCGCTGGTGGCCTCCGCGGAGGAGAGGCTCGCGGACGCCCAGCGGTCCCTCGCGGAGACCGAGGAGCAGGCCCGGCACGGTCAGGAGGACGCGGAGGCGCGGGCGGAGGAGGTGCTCGCCGAGGCCCGGATGAAGGGGGAGCGGGCCGAGCGCGAGACGGAGCGGGTGCTGCGGGAGCACGACGAGGCGCGGGACGAGATCCATGGGCACATGGAGCACATCCGCAACTCGCTCGCGGCGCTGACGGGCCGGGTGGCGGCACCGGAGCCGGAGCCGGAACAGGGCGCGGGCAAGGGGGACTTGGAGGGCTCTGAGGGTCAGGACGGCTCCGGAGGCCCGAAGTAGCCTCCCCTCCCAGGGGGATGCGGCTGACGGCGGTCACGCTCGACCGCGCCGACCCCAGCCGCACCTCGACTTCGACGCCGACGACCTGGACGAGGCCGCGGCCCGGCTTGTCGAGTGGGGCGCCACCGTGCCGGAGACGCAGCCGCGCCCCGACCGGTGGCGGGTGGTACTGGACCCGGCGGGGCCGTACCCGGGCCACCTTCTGTACGAGTCACCCGCTCAGTCCTCGTCTCCCGCCGCCTCCTTCAGCACCGGGAAGCGGCGGGGTGCGAGCGTGAGGAGGGCGAGGAGCGCCAGGGCCGCCGCTGCCGCCGCGCCCAGGTAGACCCAGTCGACCGCCGCGTCGACCGCTCGGCGGAGCCGGTCCATCGTCTCGGCCGTGAGGGACGCGGGCTCGTCCAGGGCGCGGGCCAGGGTGTCCAGGTCGGTGCCGCCGCCCAGGCGGGCCGCCAGCACCCCGTTCGCGATCGCGCCGAAGAGGGCCGCTCCGACGCTCTGGCCGACCTGGCGGCAGAAGAGGACCGAGGCGGTCGTCGTGCCCCTCTCCTCGTACGGGACGGTCGACTGGACCCCGACCATCAGGGGGAGTTGGAACAGCCCGAGCGCCGCGCCGAGCAGTAGCATCAGCAGGGCCGGCTGCCACGGCTCGCCGGGGAACGGCAGGAACGGGAACGCGAGCAGCAGGAGCAGCGCGCCCGAGATGCCGAGGACGGCGGTGAGGCGGAAGCCGATGCGGGTGTAGACGCGGTTGGAGAGCGCCGCCGTGATGGGCCAGCTCAGGGTCCAGGTGGAGAGGACGAAGCCGGCGGCTATCGGGCCGAGGCCCAGGACGGACTGGGCGTACGTGGGCAGGAAGACGGCCGGGGCGACCATCACCAGGCCGAGGGCGCCGAGCGACAGGTTGACGGCGGCGATCGTGCGGCGGCGCCAGACCCAGCCGGGGATGATCGGCTCGGCTGCGCGCCGCTCGATGACGACCGTCAGGGCGCCGAGGACGACCGCCCCGCCCAGGAGGCCGAGGGACGGGGCCGAGAGCCAGGGCCAGGCGACGCCGCCCTGGACGAGCGCGGTGATCAGCAGGGCGCCGGTGGCGAAGACGGCGAGCGCGCCGGCCCAGTCGATCCGGGGCTTCTCGCGGAGCGTGGTCGTGGTGTGCTGCGGTTCGACCAGGTGGCGGGTGACGAGCCAGAGGGCGACGAGCCCGATCGGCAGGTTGATGAGGAAGATCCAGCGCCAGTCGGCGTATCCGGCGAGCAGTCCGCCGACCGCCGGTCCCGCCACCGAGGACGCGGCCCACACCGAGGACAGTCGCGCCTGGATCTTGGGGCGTTCCTTCAGCGGGTACAGGTCGGCGGCGATCGTCTGGACCGTGCCCTGGAGCGCGCCGCCGCCGAGGCCCTGGACGACGCGGAAGGCGATGAGGGAGGCCATGCTCCAGGCGGCGGCGCAGAGCAGGGAGCCGATGAGGAAGAGGACGACCCCGGCCACGAGGACGGGCTTGCGGCCGAAGGTGTCGCTGAGCTTCCCGTACACCGGCAGGGTCACGGTGACGGCGAGCAGGTAGCCGGCGAAGAGCCAGGAGAAGACGGCGAGTCCGCCGAGGTCGCCGACGATCTGGGGGACGGCGGTGGCGATGATCGTGCCGTCGATGGCGGCGAGCCCCATGCAGAGCATGAGCGCGGCGACGACGGGGCCGCGTCGCGCCGCGGAGGGGGAGCCGGGGGCGGGGGCGGTGGACCCGGTCTTTCCGGCGGGACTGCCCGCCGGCGTCGTGTCGGACTCGGCCACCGCACGCTTCCTTTCTTCGTACACCTAAATGTTCGCGGTCAGGGTCTCACCCGTACCCGGGTCGTAGGAACCCCTAGGGGGATCTCCCCCATACGGGCCAGGGGTCGTTCGTCCCGCCGGAGGAGGAGAAGTCCGGTTCTCGCTTCTTAACTTGAACTTACAAACCAGGCACGACCCCACCGCCCATCAAGGAGAAGACCGTGACTTCGGCTGTGACCATCCCCAGGCACGGGGGTACGGGAGAGAGCACGGCCGTCGCCGCGCGGGCGCGTCAGGTCGTCAAGGCGTACGGCACCGGGGAAACCCGGGTCGTCGCGCTGGACTCCGTCGACGTGGACATCGCCCGTGGCCGCTTCACCGCGATCATGGGGCCCTCCGGCTCCGGCAAGTCGACCCTGATGCACTGCCTCGCCGGACTCGACACCGTCACCAGCGGCGAGATCTTCCTCGACGACACCGAGATCACCGGGCTCAAGGACAGAAAGCTCACGCAGCTGCGCCGCGACCGGATCGGCTTCATCTTCCAGGCGTTCAACCTGCTGCCGACCCTGAACGCCATCGAGAACATCACGCTCCCGATGGACATCGCGGGACGGAAGCCGGACGCCGAGTGGCTGCGCCGGGTCGTCGACACCGTCGGGCTCTCCGAGCGCCTCAAGCACCGGCCCAACCAGCTCTCCGGCGGCCAGCAGCAGCGCGTCGCCGTGGCCCGCGCGCTCGCCGCCCGGCCCGAGATCATCTTCGGCGACGAGCCGACCGGAAACCTCGACTCCCGGGCCGGCGCCGAGGTCCTCGGCTTCCTCCGCCAGTCCGTCGACGAGCTGGGGCAGACGATCGTCATGGTCACCCACGACCCGGTCGCCGCCTCCTACGCCGACCGGGTGCTCTACCTCGCCGACGGGCGGATCGTGGACGAGATGGAGCGGCCCACCGCCGACGCCGTCCTCGACCGCATGAAGGACTTCGACGCGCGCGGGCGGACGTCATGACCGTCCTCAAGACCTCGCTGCGCAACTTCCTCGCGCACAAGGGACGCATGGCGCTCTCCGCCGTCGCCGTCCTCCTCTCCGTCGCCTTCGTCAGTGGGACCCTGGTCTTCACCGACACCATGAACACGACGTTCGACAAGCTCTTCTCGTCGACCGCCTCCGACGTCACCGTCAGCCCGAAGGGCGCGGCGACCGACGACGAGACCCCGCAGTCCGGCCGCCCCGAGTCCTTCCCCGCCTCGCTCGTCGAGCAGGTCGGGAAGGCCGAGGGCGTCCAGGCCGCCGAGGGCGACGTCATCTCCATGAGCGTCACCGTCGTCGACGCCGAGAACAAGAACGTCGGGCCCACCAGTGGCGCCCCGACCATCGCCACCAACTGGAGCCCCAGTGAGCTCCGTTCGGTGGAGCTCGTCTCCGGCCAGGAGCCCCGCGGCCCCACCGACGTCGTCGTCGACGGAGCCACCGCCGAGAAGCACGGTCTGAAGCTCGGCGACGAGCTGCGGACGATCGCCGTCACCGGTGACTTCACCGCGAAGATCTCCGGCATCGTCGACTTCAAGGTCACCAACCCCGGCGCCACCGTCGTCTACTTCGACACCCCCACCGCGCAGCGCGAACTCCTCGGCAAAGAAGGGTTGTTCACCCAGGTCCTGGTCGACGCGAAGCCCGGTGTCAGCGACGACGTGCTGAAGAGGAACGTCGCCGCCTCGATCGGCGACGGCTACAAGCTCCAGACGGCCGCCGAGGCCGCCGACGCGGGCCGCGAGGACGTCGCCGGATTCCTCGACGTCATGAAGTACGCGATGCTCGGCTTCGCCGGGATCGCCTTCCTCGTCGGCATCTTCCTCATCGTCAACACCTTCTCCATGCTGGTCGCCCAGCGCACCCGCGAGATCGGCCTCATGCGGGCCATCGGATCCAGCCGCAAGCAGGTCAACCGCTCCGTCCTCGTCGAGGCGCTGCTCCTCGGCGTCGTCGGCTCGGTCGCCGGTGTCGCGGCGGGCGTCGGACTCGCCGTCGGCCTCATGAAGCTCATGTCCTCGATGGGCATGGAGCTCTCCACCCGCGACCTCACCGTCGCCTGGACGACCCCCGCCGTCGGCCTCGCCCTCGGCATCGTCGTCACCGTCCTCGCCGCCTACATCCCGGCCCGCCGGGCCGGCAAGGTCTCCCCGATGGCCGCCCTCCGCGACGCCGGCACCCCCGCCGACGGCAAGGCCGGACGCATCCGGGGCGCCCTCGGGCTCGCCCTCACCGCCGCCGGCGCAGCCGCCCTGTGGACCGCGACCCGCGCCGACGAGGCCGGCCCCGGCTCCCTCTGGCTCGGTCTCGGCGTCGTCCTCTCCCTCCTCGGCTTCATCGTCATCGGCCCGCTCCTCGCGGGCGGAGTCGTCCGCGCCCTCGGCGTCGTCGTCCTGCGGGTCTTCGGCCCGGTCGGCCGCATGGCCGAGCGCAACGCCCTGCGCAACCCCCGCCGCACCGGCGCCACCGGCGCCGCCCTGATGATCGGCCTCGCCCTCGTCGCCTGCCTCTCGGTGGTCGGCTCCTCGATGGTCGCCTCGGCCACCGACGAGCTCGACCGCTCCGTCGGCGCCGACTTCATCGTCCAGTCCGGCACCGGCCAGCCGATCGTGCCGCAGGCGCAGGCCGCCCTGGAGAAGGTCCCGGGCCTCGACCACGTCACCCAGTACAAGCTGGCCGACACCAAGGTCACCGCCCCGAGCGGGAAGACGAAGAAGGCCTACCTGGCCGCCACCGAACCGACGTACGTGCAGGACCTCCGCCGCGAGGTCACCTCCGGCAAGCTCACCGACGCCTACGGCGCCGACGCGATGTCCGTCGGCAGCGACTACGCCACCGAGTACGGCGTGAAGGTCGGCGACGTGCTGACCGTCGCCTTCAAGGGCGGCGAGACGGCGAAGCTCAAGGTCGCGGCGATCACCGCGGACACCGGCCAGGTCGACAACGGCGCGATGTACACCCACGTCACCACCCTCGCCCGGTACGTCCCCGCCGACCGGATGCCGCAGAGCCTGCTCATCCTCGCCAGCGCGAAGGACGGCCAGGAGGCCCAGGCCTACGAGGCCGTCAAGAAGGCCCTCGCGCCCTACCCCCAGTACAAGGCCAGCAACCAGGCCGACTACAAGGAGACCCTCAAGGACCAGGTCGGCCAGCTCCTCAACATCGTGTACGGGCTCCTCGCCCTCGCGATCGTCGTCGCGATCCTCGGTGTCGTGAACACCCTGGCCCTCTCGGTCGTCGAGCGGACCCGCGAGATCGGCCTCATGCGCGCCATCGGCCTCTCCCGCCGCCAGCTGCGCCGCATGATCCGCCTGGAGTCCGTGGTCATCGCCCTCTTCGGCGCCCTCCTCGGCCTCGGCCTGGGCATGGGCTGGGGCACGGCGGCCCAGAAGCTGCTGGCCCTGGAAGGCCTCGGCGTCCTGGAGATCCCCTGGCCGACGATCCTCACCGTCTTCGTCGGCTCGGCCTTCGTGGGCCTCTTCGCGGCCCTGGTCCCGGCCTTCCGCGCGGGCCGCATGAACGTCCTGAACGCGATCGCCAGCGAGTAGGAGGCGAGGAGGAGGCGAGGAGCCGTACGCGCTCCCGAGCGGCCCCGGTGGAGTTGTCCGCCGGGGCCGCCCCGTGTTTCGGGAGCGACTGTCGTTGCCCCGTCGTACGCTGGACACCCCGGCCCGTACGACGTGTCGGGCTGTTCGCGTTGCCCGCCCCGCGCCACCGCGCCCCGTACTCCGAACCCGGGATGGAAAGCTCCATGAGCCTGCACGGCCTGCTTGATGTAGTCGTCAAGGACGCGGCCCTCGCCGAGGCGGTGAAGGCCGCCGCCGACGGCAACCGCCCGCACGTCGACCTGGTCGGGCCCGCCGCCGCACGGCCGTTCGCCGTGGCCGCGCTCGCCCGTGACTCGGGGCGCCCGGTCCTCGCCGTCACCGCGACCGGCCGGGAGGCCGAGGACCTGGCCGCCGCGCTCCGCTCGCTCCTCGACCCCGACACGGTCGCCGAGTACCCCTCCTGGGAGACCCTGCCGCACGAGCGGCTCTCGCCCCGCTCCGACACCGTCGGCCGCCGCCTCGCCGTGCTGCGCCGCCTCGCGCACCCCCGCGACGACGACCCGGCCGCCGGCCCCGTCAGCGTCGTCGTCGCGCCCATCCGCTCCGTGCTCCAGCCGCAGGTCAAGGGCCTCGGCGACCTGGAGCCGGTGGCGCTGCGCAGCGGGCAGACGGCGGATCTGAACGAGGTCGTCGAGGGCCTCGCGGCCGCCGCGTACTCCCGGGTCGAGCTCGTCGAGAAGCGCGGCGAGTTCGCCGTGCGCGGCGGCATCCTGGACGTCTTCCCGCCCACCGAGGAGCACCCGCTCCGCATCGAGTTCTGGGGCGACGACGTCGAGGAGATCCGCTACTTCAAGGTGGCGGACCAGCGCTCCCTCGAAGTCGCCGAGCACGGCCTGTGGGCGCCGCCCTGCCGCGAGCTGCTCCTGACCGAGGACGTACGGGAGCGGGCGGCGGCGCTCGCCGAGGAGCACCCGGAGCTGGGCGAGCTCCTGAACAAGATCGCGGAGGGGATCGCGGTCGAGGGCATGGAGTCCCTGGCGCCGGTCCTCGTCGACGACATGGAGCTGCTGCTCGACGTGCTGCCGAAGGGCGCCATGGCCGTCGTCTGCGACCCGGAGCGGGTCCGGACCCGGGCCTCGGACCTGGTGGCGACGTCGCAGGAGTTCCTCCAGGCCTCGTGGGCGGCGACCGCGGGCGGCGGCGAGGCCCCGATCGACGTCGGCGCGGCCTCCCTGTGGGGGATCGCGGACGTCCGCGACCGGGCGCGCGAGCTGGACATCGCCTGGTGGTCGGTGTCGCCGTTCGCGGCGGACGAGGTCCTTTCGGGGGACACCCTCACCCTCGGCATGCACGCCCCCGAGTCGTACCGCGGCGACACCGCCCGCGCGCTCGCCGACACCAAGGGCTGGCTGGCCGAGGGCTGGCGGACGGTGTACGTGACGGAGGCCCACGGCCCCGCCACGCGTACGGTCGAGGTCCTCGGCGGCGAGGGCATCGCCGCGCGTCTCGACGCCGACCTCGCGGAGATCTCGCCGTCCGTCGTCCATGTCGCGACCGGCTCCATCGACTACGGCTTCGTCGACCCGGCGCTGAAGCTCGCCGTCCTCACCGAGACCGACCTGTCCGGCCAGAAGGCGGCCGGCAAGGACGGCCAGCGGATGCCGGCCAAGCGCCGCAAGACCATCGACCCGCTGACCCTGGAGGTCGGCGACTACATCGTGCACGAGCAGCACGGCGTCGGCCGCTACGTGGAGATGGTCCAGCGGACCGTGCAGGGCGCGACCCGCGAGTACCTCCTCGTCGAGTACGCCCCCGCCAAGCGCGGCCAGCCCGGCGACCGGCTGTACATCCCCACCGACCAGCTGGAGCAGGTCACCAAGTACGTCGGCGGCGAGGCGCCCACCCTGCACCGGCTCGGCGGCGCGGACTGGACGAAGACGAAGGCGCGCGCGAAGAAGGCCGTCAAGGAGATCGCCGCCGACCTGATCAAGCTGTACTCGGCCCGGATGGCGGCCCCCGGCC
This sequence comes from Streptomyces venezuelae, assembly GCF_008642375.1. Classification (NCBI taxonomy): domain Bacteria; kingdom Bacillati; phylum Actinomycetota; class Actinomycetes; order Kitasatosporales; family Streptomycetaceae; genus Streptomyces; species Streptomyces venezuelae. The sequence goes on from NZ_CP029194.1 coordinate 5,198,176, forward strand.
ACGCCTTCGGCCAGGACACCCCGTGGCAGCGCGAGCTGGAGGACGCCTTCCCGTACGCGGAGACCCCCGACCAGCTGTCCACGATCGCCGAGGTCAAGGAGGACATGGAGAAGACCGTCCCCATGGACCGCCTGATCTGCGGCGACGTCGGCTACGGCAAGACGGAGATCGCGGTCCGCGCCGCCTTCAAGGCCGTCCAGGACGGCAAGCAGGTCGCCGTCCTCGTCCCGACGACGCTGCTCGTGCAGCAGCACTTCGGCACGTTCAGCGAGCGGTACTCGCAGTTCCCGGTGAACGTCCGGGCACTCTCCCGCTTCCAGACCGACACCGAGGCGAAGGCGACCCTGGAGGGGATGCGGGAGGGCTCGGTCGACGTCGTCATCGGCACCCACCGCCTCTTCGCCTCCGAGACGAAGTTCAAGGACCTGGGCCTGGTCATCGTCGACGAGGAGCAGCGCTTCGGCGTCGAGCACAAGGAGCAGCTGAAGAAGCTCCGCGCCAACGTCGACGTGCTGACGATGTCGGCCACCCCGATCCCGCGAACCCTGGAGATGGCGGTCACGGGCATCCGCGAGATGTCGACGATCACGACCCCGCCGGAGGAGCGGCACCCGGTCCTCACCTTCGTCGGCCCGTACGAGGAGAAGCAGATCGGCGCGGCCATCCGCCGTGAACTCCTGCGCGAGGGCCAGGTCTTCTACATCCACAACCGTGTCGACTCCATCGACCGCGCGGCCGCCCGGCTCCGGGAGATCGTGCCGGAGGCGCGGATCGCCACGGCCCACGGCCAGATGTCGGAATCGGCCCTGGAGCAGGTGGTCGTCGACTTCTGGGAGAAGAAGTTCGACGTGCTCGTCTCGACGACGATCGTCGAATCGGGCATCGACATCTCCAACGCCAACACCCTGATCGTGGAGCGCGGCGACAACTTCGGCCTCTCGCAGCTCCACCAGCTGCGCGGCCGCGTCGGCCGTGGCCGCGAGCGCGGTTACGCGTACTTCCTGTACCCGCCGGAGAAGCCGCTGACGGAGACCGCGCACGAGCGGCTCGCGACGATCGCCCAGCACACCGAGATGGGCGCCGGCATGTACGTGGCGATGAAGGACCTGGAGATCCGCGGCGCGGGCAACCTCCTCGGCGGCGAGCAGTCCGGCCACATCGCCGGCGTCGGCTTCGACCTGTACGTCCGCATGGTCGGCGAGGCGGTCGCGGACTACCGGGCGCAGATGGAGGGCGGCGCGGAGGAGGAGGCGCCGCTGGAAGTCAAGATCGAGCTCCCGGTCGACGCCCATATGCCGCACGACTACGCGCCGGGGGAGCGGCTCCGCCTCCAGGCCTACCGCTCGATCGCCTCCGCGAACTCGGAGGAGGACATCAGGGCCGTACGCGAGGAACTCACCGACCGCTACGGCAAGCTGCCGGAACCGGTGGAGAACCTGCTGCTCGTGGCGGGCCTGCGGATGCTGGCGCGCGCGTGCGGAGTCGGCGAGATCGTCCTCCAGGGCCCGAACATCCGCTTCGCGCCGGTGGAGTTGAGGGAGTCGCAGGAACTGCGGCTGAAGCGGCTGTACCCCCGGACGGTGATCAAGCCGGCGGTGCACCAGATCCTGGTGCCGCGGCCGACGAGCGGGAAGATCGGGGGGAAGCCGGTGGTGGGGCGCGAACTGCTCGCGTGGACCGGGGAGTTCCTCACGACGATCCTGGGTTCGTGACGCTCTGAGCGTCCCCCTCCGGCAGGGTGTCCCCAGGACGGGGGACGAGGGGGCCGGATTCCAGGAGTGGCTGGTGCGGCACCCCGAGTCGTAGGGGTGCGCGGGGTGCCGCAAGCCGTCGGCTACAGCTCGTTCAGGTCCACCGCTTCGGCCATCGCCTCGTAGCCCGCGTCGTTCGGGTGGAGGCCGTCGCCCGAGTCGTACGCCGGGAGGATGCGGTCCGGGTCCGTCGGGTCCGCCACCGCGCGGTCGAAGTCGACGACCGCGTCGTACGCGCCGGACGTGCGGATCCAGTCGTTGACGGCCTCCCGCTTGGCCTCGTTCGCCGGGGTGTCGTAGAAGGAGCCCTTGATCGGGGTGAGGGTCGCGCCGACGACCTTGAGGCCCTTCGCGTGCGCCTCGCGGATCAGGGTGCGGTGGCCCGCGATGAGCTGTGCGGCGGAGACGTCGGGGGTGGGCGGGGCGGGGAAGGTCGCCGTGCTGCCGCCGATGTCGTTGATGCCTTCGAGGACGATCACGGTCCGGACGCCGGGCTCCGTGAGGACGTCCTGACGGAAGCGCTTGAGGGCCCTCTCGCCCGCCCAGGTGGTGTCGTTGACGACCTGGTTGCCGGCGATCCCGTGGTTGACGACGGCGCGCGGACGCCCGGACTCGGCGAGGCGTTCCGCGAGCTCGTCGGGGTAGCGGCCGTTGGCGTCGAGCTTGGAGCCGACGCCGTCGGTGATGGAGTCGCCGAAGGTCACGACGCCGTTCCGGCGTCCGGTGTCCCGGCCGCCGGTGACCTCGACGCCGGAGAGGAAGTACCAGGACGCGCTGGTCTCCCGGAAGGCCGTGCCGGTCAGGTCGCCCCGGTGGTCGCCGTCGGCGCGGTAGCTGGTGGCCGAGGAGAAGTGGTGGAAGGTGGCGGGGCCGGTCTTCTCCGCGAGGTAGAGGGTGACGGTGAGCGAGCCGAAGGCCTCGACGGGGAGGTTCGCGGCGTCGCTGAGGAGGGTGCCGCCGGCCGGGATCGTCACCGACGCGCGGCCGTCGAAGCGGAGGGGGCGTACGGAGCCGGGGCGCACCGCGCCGCCCTCGGCGGTACGGGCCACGGTCGCGCCGGTGATCCGCAGTGGAGTGGAGCCGTATCGGTTCGTCAGCTCGATCCGGGCCCGGGTGCCGCCGGTGGTGACCCGGACGACCTGGCGGACGGTGTGGTTCTCGAAGCCCTGCTGCGACCAGTTGGCGGTGAAGGGCGCGGTCGGCGACTGCGGGGAGGCGGCCCAGGCGGCCCGCCAGGAGGGGCCCTGGTGGCCGGAGTCGGCGAGTGCGGTGGGGGCTAATCCGAGGGTGGCGGCGGTGAGGACGGCTATGGCGGTGCGGCGCAGGGTGTTCGTCGTATGCATGCTTGCGTCAATTACGGGCAGGCGCGGGCTATTCCCGGCCGCCGGGTTCTAATGCCCGCTCTCCTCGGGGAGTTGGCCGGCGAAGAGGAGGCCGGTCAGGGAGCGGAAGTACTCCTCCGGCTCCCGGCCGCCCAGCGCCGCCTCGACGTTCCCGGTGAGGACCAGGGTCGCGAAGCCGTGGGCGAGCGACCAGGCGGCGATGCCCGCCGTGCGGGCGTCGGGGACGTCCGGCAGGCCGGCCACGCCCGCGCGGAGTTCGGCGGAGGCCCGTTCCCTGGCGGCGAGGAGCTCCGGATCGTCGGCGCGGAGCAGGCCCGGCTGGAACATCACCTGGAAGTGGGCGGGGTGGTCCGTCGCGAACCGTACGTACCGCACGCCGCGTTCGCGCAGCTCGGGCGTCCCGGCGAGGGTCGCGGCCAGGAGGTCGTACCCCTCGGTGGCGATGGCGGTGAGGAGGCCGGTGCGGTCCTTGAAGTGGTGGGCGGGGGCCGCGTGGGAGACGCCGGCGCGGCGGGCGAGGTCGCGCAGGCTCAGTGCCCCGGGGCCCTCGGCGGCGATCACGTCGAGGGCGGCGGCGAGGACGGACTGCCGCAGGTCGCCGTGGTGGTAGGTCTTCCGGCTCGGACTCATGGGGGCAGCCTAGCCCTCATCTAGTCGTTGACAAGTTCCCGTTTCGGTGCGCACTATCTAGTCAGTGACAAGTTGATGGTCCGCCGTTCAACACGAGAGGGGTACCTCGTGGAATCCGCACGCGTACGTCAGATGTGGCACCTGCTCGAACCCCTGCACGCCCTGCTCTACTACGCCCCCGAGGCCTTCGACGAGGCCGCCGCCCTCGGCTACGACACCGCCGAGCGCTGGCCCTCCTACTTCGCCTGGCGCTCCGCCCCGCTGGGCGCGGCCGGCCCGGTCGGGGTCGCCTCGGCCTTCTACAGCTTCAGTCCCGGGATGGTCGCCCGGTACGTCCCCGGCGGGCCCTCCGCGGCCCCCGCCGACGTCCTCGCCGCCCGCCTCCGTGCCGTCGACCGCACCTACCGGGCCGTCCTCGGCGAGGACACGGTCAAGAGCCCCGAGCTCACCGAGGCCGCCGCCCTCGCCCGCCGCGCCGCCGAGGCCGCCGGGACGGAGGGGCGCCCCCTCGCCGCCGCCAACGCCGCCCTGCCCTGGCCCGGGGCCCCGCACCTCGTCCTCTGGCAGGCCGCGACGATCCTGCGCGAGCACCGCGGCGACGGGCACCTCGCCGCGCTCCTCGTCGCCGGCCTCGACCCGGTCGAGGCGCTCGTCTCCTTCGCGGCGGTCGGCGCCGCCCCCGAGGCCGTGTTCGAGAGCCGCGGCTGGTCCGCCGCCGAGTGGTCCGCCGCCCGCACCCGCCTCGCGGCCCGCGGGGTCCTGGACGCGGACGGGACCGTCACCGAAGCCGGCCGCGCGCTCCGCGCCGAGGTCGAGCTGCGTACGGACGAACTCGCCGCCGCTCCCTGGGACGCCCTCGGCCAGGACGGCACCACCCGCCTCGCCGAACTGCTCGGCGGGCCCTGGCTCTCCGCGATCGGCTCCGGCCTGCTCCCCGCCGAGAACACCCTCGGCATCGGCAAGGTGTGAGGCGAGGGCCGCGCCACACCCCCGCCTAGGATGCGGGGGTGTTCACACAACGGACGTTCCGCGTATATCGAAGCCCCTCGGCCGCCACGGCGCTTGCCGTGGCCGCCCTCATGGCCACCGCCTGCACGCCCCGCTCCGACACCCCCGCAGCCGACGGCGGCTCGGGCGGGAAGCCCGCCGCGCGCGGCACCGCGCTCGCCGCCGTGGACACCCTCACGGTCAAGGGCCGGGCCCCGAAGACCGGTTACGCGCGGGAGGAGTTCGGCCGGGCCTGGGCGGATGTCGACGGCAACGGCTGCGGCACCCGCGACGACATACTCCGGCGCGACCTGTCCGGCGTCCGCTTCACGGACGGCCGCTGCAAGGTCGCCTCCGGCACCCTCATGGACGACCCGTACACCGGCACCACCGTCGCGTACGTCCGGGGCCGCAGCAAGGTCGACATCGACCACGTCGTGGCGCTCTCCGACGCCTGGCAGAAGGGCGCCAGGTGGTGGGACGCGGACACCCGCCGCCGCTTCGCCAACGACCCCCTCAACCTCCTCGCCGTCGACTCCTCGGCGAACCGGCGCAAGTCCGACGGCGACGCCGCGACCTGGCTCCCGCCGAACAAGGCGTACCGCTGCACGTACGTGGCCCGGCAGGTCTCCGTGAAGCAGAAGTACAGCGTGTGGGTGACGGGCGCCGAGCGGGACGCGATGAAGCGGGTCCTCAAGGGCTGCCCGCAGCAGAAACTCCCGTAGGGAGCCGAGCCGCCGGGAAAATCGTTTCGCCCTTCGGAAGACGATCTTTATCCTGCCCGCATGGACCTGAACATATCGACCCTCGCCGCCCGTCCCGAGCTGGAAGGGCCGATGTGGAGCATGCTCGACCTCTGGCCCGAGTTCATGATGTACGACCCGGTGGGCTGGGCGAACATCGGCCGGATCGTGCGTGAGCTGCCCGAGTACGTCCTCGTCGCCACCGACGCCGAGGGCAAGGTCGTCGCGCGCGGCTTCAGCGTCCCCTTCCGGATGGACGTCGACGGCCGCCGCGAGCTGCCGCCCCGGGGCTGGGACGAGGTGCTGCTCTGGGCCTTCTCGGACCTGCGGGCCGGCCGCGAGCCGGACACCGTCAGCGCGATCGAGATCACGGTCGACACGAGCGCGCTGGGCAACGGCGTCTCGCACCGGATGCTCGCCGCGATGCGGGACAACACGAAGCGGCTCGGCTTCTCGGAGCTCGTCGCCCCGGTCCGCCCCAACGGCAAGCACCTGGAGGCGGAGTCCTCCATCCACGAGTACGCCTTCCGCACCCGCGAGTCCGACGGCCTGCCGGTCGACCCGTGGCTGCGCGTCCACGTCCGCGCGGGCGGTGTCGTCGAGGCGGTGGCCCCGGCGTCGATGACGGTCAGCGGTTCCGTCGAGCAGTGGCGCGCGTGGACGGGGCTGCCCTTCGACACGGACGGCCCGGTCGAGGTCGAGAAGGCCCTCGTCCCGGTCCACTGCGAGGTCTCGCGCGGGTACGCCGTCTACGTCGAGCCCAACGTGTGGGTGCGGCACAGCATCTGACGAGAGATCAATTCATCACGACGACATCTTTGGCCGGCGGGGCCTTCACCTCGACCGGCCTGTCGTAGTGGTAGGTGGTGGTCCCCGGCGTCTCGCCGCCCGTCATGACGATCTTCAGGAGGTGCGGCGGGCCTTCCGCGGCGATGTAGACGGTGGTCGTCTCGCCGTCGCCGCCGACCGGCTGCGCCAGCCTCAGCGCCTTCCGGCCGTCGACGGTGGTCTCCGCGGGCTCCACGGAGTCGTCGTCCCAGCCGTTCACCAAGCTCGGGGAACCCACCTTCCAGCTGCAGGTCCCCAGCCCCTCCGGGGCGGCGGGGCCGTCGGCGGGCGACTTCGTCCAGCGGCCCTTGAGCCTGCCGATCAGGGCCTCCAGGTCCTCCGGGGTCCGGTGGCTCTCCTCCCGGCGCAGGCGCGCCTCGTCGCGGCGGACGTACACGTCCCCGTCGACCCTGATGACGTCGAGCGTGTCCGACGTGCCGTGGGACAGCGTCGTGGTGCAGTTCCCCCGGCCGTCGCGGGAGCTGCGGCTCTTCATCGGCACCATCAACGAGAACCCGTCGGACTGCACGGTCACGGACTCCGCCGACTCCGTCGCCCTGATCGCCTTGTCGAGAATCCAGGGTTCGGCCGGGTCCGCCGCGGGCCGACCGCAGGCGGTGGCGGAGAGGCCGGAGGCCGCGCAGAGGAGGGCGACGGCGACGGGGCGGCGGAGTAAGGCGTGCATGGGGGCAGTCTCTCCGGGGGGCGTGAACGAGGGAAGGGGCCCCGTGGGGCCCCCGGTCCTGGTGGTGCGTGGTGACCGTCTGGGTCAGCCGAGCTTCAGCTCCCACTGCGAGGCGTTGTAGTCGAAGCCGGGGTTGACCTCGACGGTCAGGTTCTTGGCGTCCTTCGGGGTGTCGAAGGCGACGGTGAGCGTGGCCTTCTTGCCGGGCAGGACGGCGCCCTGGAAGCCCGCGCCGACCTTCTCGTCGAAGATCTGCTCCGCCTCGACGCCGTCGGTGCCGGCGCGTGCGCTCAGCAGGACGCCGACGGCGTCGAAGTTCTTCTTGCCGCCGTTCTCGACGACGACGGTGACCTGGTAGGCCTTGTTGCCCTTGGTGTGGCCGACCGCGTACTCGCTGGCGGTGTACGCCTTCGGGTCCGAGACCGTGATCTTCAGGTCGTTGTCGTAGACCGAGGTGTCGCCGTCCGCCAGGGCCTTGCCCTTGTCCGCCGTCCCCTTGTCCGACGTCCCGGCGTCGCCCGACGAGGCCCCGGCCTTCGTCGGGTCCTTCGGCGCCGCGTCCTTGATGCTCTTGTCGATCTCCTCGACCGCGTCGCTGACCGCCGTGACCGTGATGATCAGGCCGACCGTCGCGAGGATCAGGGACACGAGGCCCAGGATCGCGCCGGTGATCGTCACGCCCTTGTTGCTCGCCTCGCCGCGCTTCACCCGGCCCTTGCCGACGAGGCCCAGGACCAGCGCGATGACGCCGAGGGTGCCGGCCAGCCAGAAGAGCAGCGGGATGAGGCCGGAGACCGTGCCGATGATGCCGAGGATCAGGGCCGCGGTGCCGAGGCCGTTGCGCATGACCTGCCGCGGGGCGGCGGCGGGGACCTGAGTGTCGTACGACATGGGTGTGTCCTCCCGGACAGAGAAGCTGTCTGAAGCGATGGGTCAATCACAACAGAGCTTGTGAACCGAGTCAACACGATTCACGAAAAACGAGTCCGCTCACGCTGTGAAGTGGTGCCGTGCGTGTTCGTCGGTAAGATCGATGTCACACGAGGACGTGGGCGAGGCGAGCCAGGGAGATGAGTCAGGTGCCGGAGGAGCGCGCAGGAGACGCAGGGGACACGGGAGCCACGGAAGACACGCGAGCCACGGAAGACACGCGAGCCACGGAAGGCGCGGGAGCCACGGAAGGCGCGGGAGCCAAGGGAGCCGCCGGAGCCACGGGAGACGCCGCAGACCCCGGCTCGGCAGAGGTGACCGCCGCCGGGATCGCCCGGCTCGCCGGGGTCGGCCGGGCAGCCGTCAGCAACTGGCGCCGCCGCCACTCCGACTTCCCCAAGCCCGTGGGCGGCACGGAGACCAGCCCCTCCTTCGCCCTCGCCGACGTCGAGCGGTGGCTCCGCGAGCAGGGCAAGCTGGCCGAGGTCCCCCTGCGCGAGCGCGTGTGGCAGCAGATCGCGGGCCACCCCGCCGGCGCCGTCACCGCCCTCGTCCACGCGGGCTGCGCCCTCCTGCTCGTACGGGACAGGTCGGCGGCCTGGCCGGCGCTCGCCGCGCTGCCGGACGAGCGGCTCACGGGCGTCCTCCCCGTCGCTTTGGAGGAGACGCTCACCGGGCGCCTCGGCCCCGAGCGGGCCGTCCTGACCCCCACCGTCTCCGCGCTCGCCCCCTCCGTCCCCCTCCTCCGAGGGGCCGCCGAGCTCGCGGCGGAGATGGGCGGAGTCCGCCCGGCCTTCGAGTTCCTGCTCGGCCGTCACCTCGACGCCAACCCCCGGCAGTACACGCTGACCCCGCCAGGACCCGCCTCCCTGATGGCCGCCCTCGCGACCGGCGGCACGGCGTCGGCGGCCGCCGACGGCACCCGTGCCCCGCTCACCGTCCTCGACCCCGCCTGCGGCACCGGCGGCCTGCTCAGCGCGGTCGAGCGGCCCGGCGCCGTCTGCGGCCAGGACGCCGACCACGACCTCGCCGCGCTCACCGCCCTCCGCCTGGCCCTCTCCGCCGAGACCGCCGCCGACATCCGCGTCCGCTCCGGCGACAGTCTCCGCGCCGACGCGTTCCCGGCGCTCGCCGCCGACGCCGTCCTGTGCCATCCGCCGTTCAACGAGCGCAACTGGGGCCACGACGAACTGGCCTACGACCCCCGCTGGGAGTACGGCTTCCCGGCCCGTACGGAGTCCGAGCTCGCCTGGGTGCAGCACGCCCTGGCCCGCCTCCGCCCCGGCGGCACCGCCGTCCTCCTCATGCCGCCCGCCGCCGCCTCCCGCCGCTCCGGCCGCCGGATCCGCGCCGACCTGCTCCGCCGGGGTGCCCTCCGCGCGGTCGTCGCTCTCCCGGCCGGTGCCGCACCGCCGTACGGCATCCCGCTCCACCTCTGGGTCCTGCGCAGGCCCGTCCCCGGCGAGCGCCCCGCCGCCGAACTGCTCCTCGTCGACACCGCGTCCGAGCACACGGGCCAAGGCGGCCGGGACGGCCAGGGCAGGGACGGCAGGGACAGCCGGGACCGGCTCGACTGGCCGGCCGTCCACACGGCCGTACTGGACGCCTGGACGGCCTTCGACCGGGACGGGACCCTCGCCGCGACCCCCGGGGAGAGCCGCGCCGTCCCCGTCATCGAGCTCCTCGACGACGACGTCGACCTCGCCCCGGCCCGCCACCTCCCGCCCCGCGCCGCCGCCGAGGGCGCGACCCAGCTGGCCCTGGTCCGCGAGCGGCTCGCCGAGACCCTGCACCGGACCCGCGAGCTGACGCCGGCGCCCGTGACCGAGCCCGCCACGGCCGGGGGAGGCCCGGCCGGTGCCACGGCCGGCACGACCACCGTCGGCGAACTGGCGCGCGCCGGAGCCCTGACCCTGCACGCGGGCGGCGCGGGCACGGCCCCCGCCGGCGCCCCCGTCGCGGTCCTCACCGACCACGACGTCCTCGCCGCCCAGCCGCCCTCCGGCACGCTCCCCGACGGCCCGCCCGAGGACCCGGTCCTCCTCGCCGCCGGTGACGTCGTCGTCCCGGTCCTCGGCGGCGGCGCGGCCGTCCGCGTCGTCGACACCCCTGCCGAGGGAGCCGCCCTCGGGCGCAACCTCCAACTGCTCCGCCCCGACCGGGCAGCCCTCGACCCGTGGTTCCTGGCCGGATTCCTCCGGGCCACCGCCAACACCCGGCAGGCCAGCAGCTACGCCTCCACCGCGACCAGGCTCGACGTGCGCCGCCTCCAGCTGCCGCGCCTGCCCCTGGCCGAACAGCGCCGGTTCGGCGAGCGGTTCCGTGCCCTCGCGGAGTTCGAGGAGAGCCTGCGGCAGGCCTCCCGGCTGGGCGAACAGCTTGTCCAGGGCCTGTACGACGGCCTGGCGGACGGCACGGTGGAGCCGTGAGGGTCTGATCGGTTCGACAACGGTTCCGGACAACCCGGAACCGTTGTCGGTGACGGTGTATACGCTCGTCCCGGATCCGCTCCGGATCCGTTCCGATCCGTTCGAGCAGGAGCAGCAGCCGAGATGTACGGCCCCCCGCAGGCCCCGCAGCCGTCGCCGCCCGGTCCCGCCTCCGGCGGCCTGATCGCGCTGCGCGTCCTCTTCGTCGCGCTGCCGCTGCTCAGTTGCGGCTTCCTGGCGTGGGCGCCGATGCTGCGTCTCGCGATCCTCACCCGCGCGGTGCGGGACTGGGTGTTCTTCGGGCTGGCCTTCGTCGTGGCCACCGCGCTCTTCGTCTACATGGGCGTCACGGGCGAGAAGGAGGCCACCGACCTGGAGGCCGTCATCGGGGTCGGCACGATCCTGGCCCTGGGGGCCGGTTCCGTCGCCTACTACCTGGTCGGGGAGATCCGCTACTACGACCGCCGCCGCGCGATGGCGGTGCCGGCCCCGTACGGGCCGCTCGGGTACGGGTACGGGCCTGACCGCTCCGCCGCCACGACGACACCGAGCTCGCCCCCGGCCCCGGCTCCGTACTTCGGCGCCGTCCCCCAGCCCGTCCAGCCGCCCACCGCGCCCCGCATCGAGCAGGTCCGCGCCGAGCTCGACGAGCTGAGCGACCTCCTGCGCCAGGACGGACGGGACGGGCGGGACGGCCCGCACGGCGGGCAGGGCGGGGAAGGCGAAGGCCGGAGATGAACGGGCGTGTCATCGGCGGGCGTTACGAGCTCGCCACCGTCATCGGGCAGGGCGGCATGGGCCAGGTCTGGACGGCGTACGACGGCCGGCTCGACCGCCGGGTCGCGGTGAAGCTGCTGCACCCCGCCGGCATCGCCGGGCCCGCGACCGCCGCCGACGAGCTGCGGCGCCGCTTCGTGCGCGAGTGCCGGGTCACGGCGCAGGTCGACCACCCGGGCCTGGTCACCGTGCACGACGCCGGCAGCGACGGCGAGGACCTGTACCTCGTCATGCAGTACGTGGAGGGCGCGGACCTCGCCGACCACCTCGCCGAGAACGACCCGTACCCCTGGGTGTGGGCCGTCTGCGTCGCCGCGCAGCTGTGCGCGGTGCTCGCCGCCGTGCACGCGGTGCCGATCGTGCACCGCGACCTCAAGCCGCGGAACGTGATGGTCCGTCCGGACGGCACGGTCACGGTCCTCGACCTGGGCGTCGCCTCCGTCCTCGACACGGACACCACCCGCCTCACCCACACCGGTTCCCCCATCGGCAGCCCGGCGTACATGGCGCCCGAGCAGGCCATGGGCGGCGCCGTCGGCCCGTACACCGACCTGTACGCGCTCGGCGCCCTCCTCCACGAACTCCTCAGCGGGGACGTGCCGTTCTCCGGTTCGACCGCGCTCGGCGTGCTGCACCGGCACCTGTACGAACCGCCGCGCCCGATCCGCCAGCTGCGCCCCGAGGTCCCCGAGGCGCTCGAAGCGCTCGTGCTGCGCCTCCTGGCCAAGGACCCGCGCGACCGGCCGTCGGGCGCGCAGGAGGTGTACGAGCACCTCCTCCCGCTGCTGCCCGCGCGCGGCGCCCCGGCGGGGCCGATGGACCCGACCCGCCCGTTCCTGCGCCCGCACGCCCCTTGGCCGGACCGGAGCACGACGCAGTCTCCCCAGGCGCCCACGACCGCCCCCACTCCCGTACCCGTCCCCTTGCCCGTACAGCCGCCGTCGTCCCCGCCCGCCGATCCCCGGATGTACGCGACGACGCCCCCGCCTCCGACGGCGCCTCCCCGGCCCGATGTCGCCGCAGCGGTCGACGAGGTCAAGCGGCTGCTCGCCGAGGGCTCGCTGACGCAGGCCGTGGACATCCTCGGCGGCATCCTGCCCGCCGCCGCTGCGGAGCACGGCGAGGCCTCGCCGGTCGTCCGCATCCTGCGCAAGCAGTACGCGTCGACGCTGATGGACGACGGCCAGTACCGGCGCGCGCTGCCGGAGCTGCGCCGTCTCTCGGAGGACCGCGCCGCGGAGGCGGGCCCGGCGGACGCGCAGACGCTCCAGTTCCGGTACGACGCGGCCGTGTGCCTGGAGCAGCTGGGCGAAACGGCCGCCGCGCTCGCGGAGTTCCGCGCGGTCCTGCCGTTCTACGAGCAGGCCGCCGACCCGGCGCGGGCCTTCGACATCCGGCACCGGACGGGGCTGCTGCACCTGGCGACGGGGGAGCACGCGGCCGGACAGGCGGAACTCCAGCGGCTGTTGTTCGACGCGGAGCGCGCGTACGGCCCGTATCACCCGCTTCCGGTCGACTTGCGAAGGGCTTTGGACCGCCAGCGCCAGCTGGGCCCACGCCCCTGACGCGACCCCGGTGCGACCCTGACGGAGCGCCAGAATCACGACTCGGCATCTGATGGAGAAGTGGATCTTTCCTTTCCTTTTTGTCGGTTTTGGTGCATGTAACGTTCGCGTCTGATCATGTCCACGTCCTGCAAGGAATCCTCATGACGACGCCGTCCGCGCCCCTCACCCCCGAGCAGCAGCCCGCCGCCTCCGGCGCCCCCGAGGCTCCCTCGAAGGGCAAGAAGATCCTCAAGAAGATCGGCGCCGTCCTCGTCGCGATCGTCGCCGTCCTCGCCTGGAAGTTCGGCGTCCCGTACCTCACGGGCGAGGCCCCGGTGCACGCCAAGGCGGGCGAGTGCGTCACGGTGACCGGTCCGGACAACGACCCGAAGGTCGACACCGTCGACTGCGCGGCCGGCAAGGCCGACACGTTCAAGGTCGTCAAGGTCGTCGAGGACACCTTCGACGTGAACAAGTGCGGCGAGGAGCTCTCGGCGCTCGCGCAGCAGCTCGAGACGATCAAGTTCGTGCTGTGCCTCGAAGAGATCGCCGCGAAGTAGTACGGCGGACACGCGTACCGAGAAGGGCCGGAACCCCACGGGGTCCCGGCCCTTCTCGCGTCGTGGCCGGAATGCGGCGTGTCCCCGGGGATCCGCCTTGGTCCGCTCGTGGGCCGGGTCTACCGTCGGCCGGATGGCACATCCCTCAGATGCGATCCAGCTGAACCACACCATCGTCCGCGCCTACGACCGCTCCCTCTCCGCGCACTTCCTCGCGGACATCCTGGGCCTGGAGGTCGGCACCCCCCTCGGGCCGTTCCTCCCCGTCGACCTCTCCAACGGCGTGACCCTCGACTATTACGAGTGGAAGGAATCCCCGGTCCAGTCGCAGCACTTCGCGTTCCTCGTGCCCGAGGAGAGCTTCGACGCGATGATCGGGCGCCTGGAGGCGGCCGGCGTGACGTACTACGCCGACCCCGGCCACACCGAGCCGGGCAAGGTGAACCGGCTCTTCGGCGGCCGGGGCGCGTACTTCGACGATCCGGACGGACACAACATGGAGATCATGACCACGCCCTACCTGCGCTGACGCCGTCGGGGCGCGACGCGGAGCGGACCGCCGCGCGACCGGACGCTAGACGGGGTGGTGGCGGCCCCAGAAGCGGTTCACGAGCGGCGCCGCGATCCCGGTCGCCCACAGCAGCGCGGCGGCCACCCAGTGCCTCGGTTCCTGCCCCAGTGACAGCACGGCGACGACACCCGCCCCGGCGCCCAGGCTCAGGCTCATGGAGGGCCACCAGGCCGCGCGGCGCAGGAGCCCGGGCGTGGAGTAGACGGAGACGATGAACCCCGCGAGCAGGGCGATCTCGTACCCCCAGCCGCCCTCGGGCAGGCCGTAGTAGTTCGCGCCCCTCCCGTTGCTGCCCTGATGCTCGAACCCCAGATGGACCGCGCCCGCCACACCCCAGCAGAACGCGACCGCGCCCACGGCGCCGATCCCTGCCCGCCACCCCTGACTGATCATCCGCCGGATGCTACAGCCGCTCACCAGTTCGGTGGGTGACTTCGTTCCGAAGCGGGGATGCCGCCTCGGTCCGCATGCGTGCGAGCATGCTGCGGTGCGTGAACTGAGCGAGTTGATCGAGGTCGAGGATCCGGCGTGGCCGGTGCTCGGTGCCGAGTTGCGGGGCGCGGCCGTGCCCGTCGAGGTGCTGGACGCCGATCCGGAGCGTGGGGCCGCCGCGCTGGTGCAGACGCAGGTGACCGTGCGGTCGTTCCTCGGGGCGTTCCTGCTGCGCAGTGGCGGGGCGTTCGTCGACGACGGCTGGCTCCGGGTGTACGGCAGCCCGCCCGCCGACAACTCCCGGAGGCTGCCCTCCCTCGCGCGGGTCAACAGCTACCCGCCGCTGACCGTCCCCGACTGGCTGCCGCGGGCCGGGCTCGTCGTCGCCCACGACGTCCTGGGCGGGACGTTCGTCGTCCAGGGCGGGCCCGCCGACGAGGCCGGGCTGCCGGGACAGCCCGCGGAAGTGGTCTACTTCGCGCCGGACTCGCTCCGGTGGGAGGCGCTGGGTGCCGGATACGGGGCCTGGCTGTCGTGGATGCTCGCGGGCGGCACCGAGGAGTTCTACGAGAACCTCCGCTGGCCCGGCTGGCGCGACGAGGTCCGTGACCTGGACGGCGACCGGGGGCTCACCCTCCACCCGCCGCTGTGGTCCGCCGAGGCGCACCAGGACCTGGGGGCCACGAGCCGGCGCGTCGTGACGATGGCCGAGCTGCTGGAGCTGGAGCGGGAGACGAGCACGCAGTTCGACGAGGTCGACCCCGGCTCGCTGGGGGCGCTGTGAGCGGGATGACCGTACGGACCGGGCGGCTCGACCTCGTACCGCTCGACGTCGCGCACGCCGAGGAGATGGCCGGCGTCCTGGCCGATCCCGCCCTGCACGCCTTCATCGGGGGAGCCCCGCTCACCGCGCCCGAACTGCGCGCCCGGTACGAGCGGTTGGCCACCGGGTCGCCGGACCCCTCCGTGGTCTGGTGCAACTGGGTCGTGCGGCTGCGCGACGAGGACCGGCTCACCGGGGCCGTGCAGGCCACCGTCACCGACGGCGGGCGGGTCGCGGAGGTCGCCTGGGTCGTCGGCACCGACTGGCAGGGGCGCGGGATCGCCCGCGAGGCCGCCCAGGGGCTGGTCGGCCTGCTCGTCGCCCAGGGCGTACGGACGGTCCTCGCGCACGTCCACCCCGAGCACACGGCCTCCGCCGCCGTCGCCCGCGCGGCCGGACTCGCCCCGACCGGGGAGGAGCAGGACGGGGAGATCCGCTGGCGTCTGGACAGGCCCTAAGACCCCCACACCGTTGCGATGACGGCGTCGGCCGTGGCCGGGTCGCCCGCCAGGCGGCCCGCCTCGCGGACCTCGTCCGCGTCCAGGGCCCCGGACTTCGCCAGTTCGATCGCCTCGTGGACGCCGTCGCCCTCGCCGTGCGCGAGCATGACGAGGAACCAGCGCACCGCCTGCACCGGGTCCGGCTCGGTGCCGAAGCCGTCGCGGTACCAGCAGGCGGCGGCGTGCATCGCGCCCGTGTGGCCGCGCTCGGCCGCCCACAGGTACCAGGTCAGCGCCTCCTCGTCGCGGTCCAGCTCCGACAGCCGGTCGGCGAGCAGGGCGCCGGCGAGGTCGATCCCCTCGCGGGTGGCCCTCTCCAGGAGGAGCCGGGCCTCGTCGAAGTCGTCGACGAGCTGGGCGAGGTTGAGGCAGGCGTACGCGTCCCCCGCCTCCGCCGCCGCCCGGAACAGTTCGGCGGCGTGCTCGTGGTCCTCCGGGACGCCGATCCCTTCGAGCAGCATGTACCCGTAGGTGCGCTGCCCGGCCGGGTCCCCGGCGCCGGCCGCCGCCCGGGCGTACCGCACGGCGTCGGGCAGGGCCGACTCGTCGAAGTACTCCAGATAGATCCCGGCCAGCAGCGCGGCCGCCTCCGCCGACCCGGCGTCGGCCAGCGGCACGAGGCCGACGGTCACCTGCGTCGCGAGCTCGGCGCCCTCCGCGCTGCCCTCCATGGCGGCCCGCACGAACGCGTGCCCGGCCGCCACCCACTCCCCGGCCTCGGCGGCCTTCCGTCCCTCGTCCAGATGCATGCGACGACCTTAAGGCCGGTCCCGGGAACGCCTGATGGCGGAGGTCAGGCGCGAGAGCGCCAGCGCCACCAGAGCGCCCGCTCCCACCGCAAGACCGGCCCGCAGACCCGGCGGGCGGAAGGCGCAGTCGACGGTGCCGGAGGCGGGCGCCGGGAGGGCGAGGAGGCCGCCGTACGAGGTCGTGGGGGAGTTTGCGCAGGTCCAGCCGGCGATGTGCGGGGCCGCTACGACGACGGTTCCCGGCCGGCCCGCCGGGAGGGCCGCCCTGATGCCGTCGGGCGCGGCACGGACCGCCGTGGCCGCCTCGGCGCGCAGCGACGTCACCGCCTCCCGCAGCCGCGCGTGGTCCAGGCAGCCGATCTCGCCGCGTCCGCCGCCCGGCACCTCCACCCTCGTGCCCGCCGTCCGCTGGACCCCCAGCGACGTCATGGCCGCGCTGCGCTTCGGCCGGCCGCCCAGGAGGGCCGCCGTGCTCGCGCCCAGCCGGGCCCGGCCCGTGGCGTCGGGCGCCCACAGGAAGACCTCGGTGCCGACCGGGCAGGCGCCCGCGCGCGCGGCCTCGTACACCCGGGAGCCCAGCAGGAGTTCCTGGTTGCGGAAGGGCGACGGGCCGTAGACCGGCGGCGGGCCCGGCGGGCGCACGCTCACGAGCGGCAGGTACGTCTCCGTACGCTCCACCGATCCGTCCCGCCACCGCGCCCCCACCCCGAACACCGCGTCCGTCACCGGGTTGTCCAGGCTCAGCAGGTTCCGGCCCCGCGAGGTCCAGCCGCCGCCGAGCGCCGTCAGCGTCTCCGTGAGGACCGCCGGGGTGTGGCTGCTGTAGTACGCGGCGCCCTGACCGCCCAGGAGCAGCGGATCGTTGCCCGCGACCCGGGGCAGCCCCGTGTCCGTGCGGTACGCGGGCCAGCCGTCGGCCGCCGCCAGGGCCGCCGCCCGGCGCTGCTGCTCCGCGCCCAGCGGCGGGTAGTCGTCGAGCCGGGCCGCCCGCTCCCGGTCCGCGTGGGCCGCCGTCGCCGCCGCCTGCCCGAGCAGCGTGCCCGTGACCAGGAGCGCGGCCAGGATCCCGTACCGGCCCCGGCGGGGGAGGAGGAGCGCGCCCGCCACCGCCGCGAGGCCCGCGCCCGCGAGGAGCAGCGCCGTGGGGGTGAGGATGCGGCTCGGCAGCGCCCCGGCCGCGAGGGCGAGGACGACCGCCGCCCCCGCCGCCAGTGACCGCCGGTCCGGGAGCCTGTGGGAGACGGCCGTCCAGGCGGCGAGGACGAGGACGCCGGAGAAGACGAACGTCTGCCGGTACGGGCTGCCGTTCGGCGTGGCGAAGACATGCCAGACGAGATGGGCCGGCCCCCACTGCATCGAGAGCGCGACCGCCACGCACAGGCCCGCCCACAGCCACCGCACCCGGCCCGGGAGGTCCCTGCGGAAGAGGAGCGTGGCCGCGAGCAGCGGCACCGCCGTGCTGACGAAGGCCGCCGGGGTGGCGAAGCTGTACGTCGCCGGGAGGAGCCGGGCGAGGACGTCCGTACCGGCCGCCGGGTCGAACTCCCTGACCACCCCGGGGTACGCGTGGCGCGACCCGAGGAAGACGGGGACGAGGACGGGGGCGGCGAGACCGATGCCGAGCGAGGTCGTCAGCGCCGCCCGCACCACCGGACGCGCACGGACGCCGTCCGTCGTCGCCAGGCGGACCAGGAGCACGAGGGCCGCGCCGAGCGTCGCCATGTACGCCGTGTAGAAGTTCGCCAGCCAGCACACCGCCACCACCGCAGGCCCCAGGAGCGGCCTGCGGCCCTCCCGTACCCACTCGCCGACCAGGCAGAGCAGCGGGAAGGCGATCAGGCCGTCCAGCCACATCGGGTTGTACGTGCCCTCCGCGAGCGACCAGCCGCACAGCGCGTACGCGGCGCCCAGGACCGCCGCCCACCACCACACGCCGCCCGGCCCGGTCCGCCGCAGCAGGAACGTCATCGCCGCCGCCGCGACCGCCGTCTTCAGGACGGTGATCCCGTACACCGCGTACTCGATGTCCGCGCGTGGGAGGAGCGCCACGAGCGGGGCGAAGGGGCTCGACAGGTAGGTGCCGTAGTCGGGGAGGAAGCTCGTGCCCCAGCCCGCCCGCCAGTCGAGCAGCAGCCCGCCGTCCGCGCGGCCCCGCAGCAGGTCCCAGAGGTGCGCGTGGAACGGCACGAACTGGTTCGCGAGGTCGTTGACGGCCCGGTGGCGCGGCCCGAAGGGGAAGACCCGGGCCACGGCGTCGCCGGCGCAGACGGCTGCCGTGGCGAGGAGGGCGGAGAGCGACAGGGAGCGCAGGGCGTTCGGCATGACGGATCGAATATGCCAGCGAGTCCCCGGGAAGGGCCGGGCCCGGCAGGCCAGTTCACGCAATCGTCGCCTGCCCGCCACCCACCCGGACCGGCCGGGTCACCGGGCTCCGTTGTCGTGGTCCGCGTGCTGCTCTCGATCGTGGTCCCGTGCTTCAACGAGGATGACGTCCTCACCCGCTTCCATGCCCGCGTGACCGAGGAATTCTCCCGCCTCGACGGGGAGTTCGAGCTGGTCTACGTGGACGACGGGAGCCGGGACCGGACCCTCCCGCTCCTCCAGGAGCTGGCCGCCGCCGACCCCGGCCGCGTCCGCTACGTCTCCTTCAGCCGCAACTTCGGCAAGGAGGCCGCGATGCTCGCCGGGCTCCGGCACGCCGCCGGGGACGCCGTCGTCATCATGGACGCCGACCTCCAGCACCCGCCCGAGCTCGTGCACCGCATGGTCGCCCTGCACGCCGAGGGGTACGACCAGGTCGTCGCCCGCCGCACCCGCGAGGGCGACCGGGTCACCCGCACCCTGACCGCCCGCCTCTACTACCGGGCGATCAACCGGCTCGTGGACGTCGAGCTCGTCGACGGCGTAGGCGACTTCCGGCTGCTGTCCCGCCGTACCGTCGACGCGCTCCTCGGCCTCGGCGAGTACAACCGCTTCTCCAAGGGCCTCTTCGCCTGGGTCGGCTTCCGCACCACGACCTTCTCCTACGAGAACGCCGTGCGTGAGGAGGGCCGCTCCAAGTGGACCTTCGGCAAGCTCCTCAACTACGGGCTCGACGGTCTCCTCTCCTTCAACAACAAGCCGCTCCGGGCCGCCGTCTACCTCGGCCTGATCCTCGTCTCCCTCGCCTCGGTCTACGCCGCCTGGATCGTCGTCGACGCCCTGGCCAGCGGCGTCGACACACCCGGCTACGTCACGCTCCTCGTCGCCGTCACCGCGCTCGCCGGCGTTCAGATGGTGATGGTGGGACTCATCGGCGAGTACGTCGGCCGCATCTACTACGAGGTGAAGCGACGCCCCCACTACCTGGTGCAGGAGACGGAGACGGGGCAGGAGGACAGGGGGATGCGGGCCGACACCAGGCGGTCCCGTGACTCGTTGTGGGAAACAGTCGCTCCGAAGTAGTGGCTACGGCCCCGGCGACTCCCTACCATCGATCACCGCAAGGTCGTTCAACTGACGCACGACCCGCCCGGGAGGCTCCTGTGCACCGCCGCGATCGCCGCATTGCTCTCTCCGTCTCCGCCGCGCTCCTCGCGGCGCCGTTGCTCACCGCCTGCGGGAGCGACGCCCACCCAGGAGCTGCGGCCGTCGTCGGCGGTGAACGGATCGAGGTCTCGACGCTCCAGGCGCAGGTCAAGGACGTGCGGGCCGCACAGGCCGCCTCGCCGCAGGCCGCCCAGCTGCTCGGCACCAGCGGCGACCTCAACCGCCGCAAGCTCAACGGCCTGATCTTCGACCGGGTCGTGAACAAGGTCGCCGCCGACAACGGCGTCACCGCGACCCGCGCCGAGCTCCAGGAGACCCGGGCCGCGTTCGTCCGGCAGAGCGGCGGCGAGGACCGGCTGGCGGCCGTGCTGCTCCAGGAGCAGGGCGTGGCCCCCGACCAGATCGACGACGTCGTCCGCCGCAACGTCCTCATGAACAAGATCGCCGCCAAGCTGGGGATCACCGAGACCCCCGAGGGCCAGGAGAAGCTGACGAAGGTCTTCACCGCCGCCTCGAAGGCCCTCGACATCGACGTGAACCCGCGCTTCGGCGCCTGGGACGACGCGCAGGTCCAGCTCGACGGCGCCTACGACGGGGCGCCGTGGCTGCGGCAGGTCAGCCAGGACCCGGGCGCGGCCCAGGCCGGGGCCTGAGGCCGGGCCCGGGCGTCGATGCCCGGGGCGGTAGGTTCGAGGGGTGACATCTGAGAACCCCGGCCGCATCGTCCTGCTGACCGCCAGCCACCGCGTGGCGCCCGGACTGCTGTCCTGGCCCGCGTGGCAGGCACTGCACGGCGCGGACCGGGTGCTCTGTCCCGACGAGCACCACCCCCAGCTGCCGTACCTGAAGGACGCCGGGGTCGTCGTCGAGCACGTCCTGCCCACCGCGCAGGAGCTCGTCGAGGAGTGCGCCGGGGGCCGGACGATCGTGCTGCTGCCCTCCGGCGAGGGCGACCGCGCCCTGACCGACGGGCTCGCCCGGCTCGCCGGCTCCGGCCGGGTCTCCATGCCCGACCTGGAGCTGCTCCCCGGCTCGTACGACCTGCCCGGCTCCCGCCTCCTCGACCTGGTGCAGGTCATGGACCGGATCCGGCGCGAGTGCCCCTGGTCCTCGCAGCAGACGCACAAGGGGCTCGCCAAGTACGGCATCGAGGAGGCGTACGAGCTCGTCGAGGCGATCGAGGACGGTGACCGCGAGGAGCTCCGCGAGGAGCTCGGGGACGTCCTGCTCCAGGTCGTCTTCCACGCCCGGATCGCCGAGGAGGACCCGGAGGAGCCGTTCTCCGTGGACGACGTCGCCGGGACCATCGTCGAGAAGCTGATCCACCGGCACCCGCACGTCTTCGGCGACGCGACGGCCGAGACGCCGGAGGAGGTCAAGGCCCACTGGCTGCGGACCAAGGCCGTCGAGAAGCAGCGGGAGTCCGTGACCGACGGCGTGCCGCTCGGACAGCCGGGCCTCGCGCTCGCCGCGAAGCTGGCGAACCGCGTGCGGTCGGCGGGGCTCGACGTGGCCCTGCCGGCGGGCGAGGGCATCGGGTACGAGCTCCTCGGCCTCGCCGCCCGTGCGGAGGCGGCCGGCGTGGACCCGGAGGCGGCGCTGCGCGCGGCGGCCCGGACGTACCGCGAGGCGATCCGAGCGGCGGAAGGGCTGTGACGGGGGGACCGAAGGAGGCGAGGAAGCCGCGCCGTCGCGCTCGTGACATGGACTCGGCTCCGCTGATCCTGCTCGCCCCGGTCCTCGGGTGGGAGGCGTTGAGCGACGGCTCGGAGTGGTGGCTGCGCACCGTCTCGGGGCTGTTGGCGCTGTGGGGCTTCGCGTTGCTGGCAAGGGTTGCCGTCGGGCGCCTGCGCGGGCGCGCCCGGGCCTGAACCCCCGGCTCACTCCCCGTGCGGGGCCCGGGCCTCGGGGTTGTGCCAGCTGAGCTGGGGCGGGCCGAGGAGGCGTTCGGCGGCGGTGCTCGGACGGACCGTGAAGCGGCCCACGGCCGGGAGCGTGTCGTGGTGGATGCGGTCCGGATCGGTGCCGAGCTCCGTCAGGACCTCGACGGTCTCCGTCAGGAAACCGGGCGGGCCGGCGAGGTAGACCTCGTGCGCGGGCCACTGCTCGCAGGCCTGGAGCGCGTGGATCAGCCGCTCCGTCGCCTGGTCGCGCCGGCGTCCGGGGGCCGCGGTGATGTAGGTGACGTTCAGACCGGGGAGACGATTCTTCAGGGCCTCGGCGTCGGGGCGCCCGTAGAGGTGGTCCTTCGCGCGGGCCACGACGAACAGCCTGCCCTCCAGGTCCGGTTCCGCCTCGGCGGCCTCCTCCAGGAGGGCCCGCACGGGGGCCCAGCCCGTACCGGCGCATATATAGGTGCGCAGTCCGCCCGCGGGCGTCCGTGCCGTGAGGCCGCCGCCGGGGGCGCTCAGCCGCAGGACCTCGCCGGGACCGGTCTCCTCGACGAGTGCCGTGCTCATCGCGCCGCCGGGGATCCGGCTCACATGGAGGTCGAGCGTGCCGTCGTCGCGGGGCGCGTTCGCGACGGAGTAGGTGCGCCAGACGCGCGGGACGCGCAGCGAGCTGACGCTGACGTACTGGCCGGGGACGTAGGGGAAGGGCTGCCGGGGCCGCAGGGTCAGGACGGCCAGGCTGTCGCCGTACCGCTCGTGGCGGACGACGTCCGCGTCCCACCAGGCGGGCTCCCCGGCCCCGGCGGCCTCGTCGGCGCCCGCCTGCATCATCTCGACCACGAGCCCGTACGCCTCGGTCCAGGCCTTCTCCGCCTCGATGGTCCACGCCGAGCCGGCGGCGTGCGCGAAGGCGCCGATCAGGCTCTCGCCGACGGCGGCGTAGAGCGCGGGCGAGGCCAGGAACTTGCGGTGGTCCCGGCCCAGGTGCCCCAGATAGGCGGCGAGCGCGGGGTCCTCCAGGTGCGTCACCACATGCGTCAGCGCCGCGAAGAGCCGGTCCCGCTGGGGGACCATGTCCTCGGGGAAGAGCTCGCGCACTCCCGGGTTGTTCCAGAAGAGGTGCGAGTAGAAGAAGGTGACGGCATGCTCGGCCCGTCTCTCGACGACCGCGAACGTGCTTCTGATCAACTGGGGATCCACTGGCATGAATCTAGGGCACGTCGGGCGCCTCATGATCACAGGTTCTCCATACATGCCCCGGCGGCCGCCGCTCCCGCCCCCGGCCGAGCCCCGTTCCCGCCCCTGCCCGAGCCCCGCACGCGCCCCGTCTGCACCCCCGGGACCTCCCTGTACGGTCGGGGAGTGAGTACCAGCCCCGCCCCCGAGCTCTTCACCTGGGAGTTCGCCAGCGACCCCTACCCCGCCTACGCCTGGCTGCGGGAGCACGCGCCCGTGCACCGCACGAAACTGCCCAGCGGCGTCGAGGCCTGGCTCGTGACCCGGTACGCGGACGCCCGGCAGGCCCTCGCCGACCAGCGGCTGTCCAAGAACCCGGCGCATCATGACGAGTCCCCGCACGCGAAGGGGAAGACGGGCATTCCGGGCGAGCGCAAGGCCGAGCTGATGACGCATCTGCTCAACATCGACCCGCCCGACCACACCCGGCTGCGGCGGCTCGTGTCGAAGGCCTTCACGCCGCGCCGGGTCGCGGAGTTCGCGCCGCGCGTGCAGGAGCTGACCGACCGGCTCATGGACGAGTTCGTGGAGAGGGGGAGCGCCGACCTCATCCACGAGTTCGCGTTCCCGCTCCCCATCTACGCGATCTGCGACCTGCTCGGCGTGCCCCCGGAGGACCAGGACGACTTCCGGGACTGGGCCGGGATGATGATCCGGCACGGCGGCGGGCCGCGCGGCGGCGTCGCCCGGTCGGTGAAGAAGATGCGCGGCTACCTGGCGGAGCTGATCCATCGCAAGCGCGAGGAGCCCGGCGAGGACCTCATCTCGGGGCTCATCAGGGCCTCCGACCACGGCGAGCACCTCACCGAGAACGAAGCGGCCGCCATGGCCTTCATCATTCTCTTCGCCGGCTTCGAGACGACGGTGAACCTCATCGGCAACGGCGTCTACCAGCTGCTCCGCCACCCCGAGCAGCGCGAGCGGCTCCAGGCGTCGGTCGCGGCGGGGGAGACCGGGCTCCTGGAGACGGGCGTCGAGGAGCTGCTGCGGTACGACGGTCCGGTGGAGATGGCCACCTGGCGGTACGCGACGCAGGCGCTGACCGTCGGCGGGCAGGAGATCCCGGCGGGCGACCCGGTGCTCGTGGTCCTGGCCGCCGCCAACCGGGACCCGGAGCGCTTCGCGGAGCCGGACACGCTGGACCTCTCGCGGCGCGACAGCCAGCACCTCGGGTACGGGCACGGCATCCACTACTGCCTGGGCGCGCCGCTCGCCCGGCTGGAGGGTCAGGCGGCGCTGGCCACCCTGCTGACGCGCCTGCCCGACCTGCGACTTGCGGCCGATCCGGCCGAACTGCGGTGGCGCGGAGGGCTCATCATGCGGGGATTGCGCACGCTTCCGGTGGATTTCACCCCTTCCGTACGCCTGCTGTGAGTTGATGGACCGTCAGAAATGTGATCTTCACGTGATCGGGGGTCCATCGACTTGTGATGAGTGTTCGAATGCCGCTACGTTTCCCGGCAGTTTCCAGCCGTCACGCGAAAGGCGTTCCTATGCGATCCGGGAACGGAAGACACCGCCGCCCCCGTCAGGCCCCCGCCATCGTCGTAGCCGCGGGTGTGACCGGCTCCGCCCTGGCGCTGCCGCTGCTCGCCACCGGCTCCGCCTCCGCCGCCGACGCCGCGACCTGGGACCGGGTCGCCGAGTGCGAGTCCGGCGGCCAGTGGAGCGCCAACTTCGGCAACGGCATGTACGGCGGCCTCCAGTTCACCCAGGAGAGCTGGGAGCGGAACGGCGGCCTCGACTACGCGCCCAGCCCCGATCTGGCCAGCCGCGCCCAGCAGATCGCGATCGCCGACAAGGCGTTCACCGCCGGCGGCACCGACTGGGCCACCTGCGCGCCCATCGCCGGTCTGACGAACGACGGCAGGGCCACCGGGGTCAACCCCGGCCCGGCCGTCGCCACGAAGGCGCCCACGGGGCCCGTGGCGGAGTCGAACCGGACCGCGGGCACCCCGGTCGCGCCCTCGGAGGCCGCTGCCGACAAGTCCGCGGGGAAGGCGGCGGAGGAGGCCACCGCGCCCACGCAGGCCGCGGAGACCTCCGAGTCGCCCCGTGAGGCCTCGGAGGCCCCCACCGGCCCCGCCGCGCCCACCACCCCCGCCGGCACCGCCACGCCGGTCAGCCCGACCGCACCGGCGACCGGGACCACCCCGGACGGCTCGACCACCCCGACCGCGCCGGTGAGCCCGACCGCGCCGGGCACCCCGACCGCTCCGGTCACGCCCGACACATCCCTTACGCCCGGTTCGCCCGAGACGCCGAAGGATGACGCCTCGTCGGCCGCGCCCGGCACCGGCAAGCACCGGGGCGAGGCGGCTCCGGAGGAAGCCGACAAGGCGGACACTCCTGCCGAATCGGGTCGACACGCTTCATCGACGGACAAGCTGGCGGAAAACTCCACCGCCAAGCCCGTGGCTGACGAGTCGAAGGATTCGGGCACAACGGACAGTCAGGGCACTTCGGGCACGTACACCGTGCGGCCGGGTGACAACCTGTCCGAGATTGCACAGGAGAACGAACTCCCTGGCGGCTGGGACGCCCTCTATGACGCCAACCGCGGGACCGTGGGCACCGATCCGGACCTCATCGTCCCTGGTCAGAGCCTCGACCTGACGGTCGGTTCGGAGGAGGTGGCGGAGTAGTTCGAGGGCTTATGTCCGGTTCTGGGCAAGTGAGACATGGGTCTCTTCGTCCCAACTGGCGTGTCACGTCCGCGAACTTTGCTTCCGTCACCTCCGACCTGCACAAACGCCCCCCACCGGAAGGCAAGTAGGGGCGATATTTCCGCAATACGCCTCTTTGAACTTCCGGTGGGTCTGTGTCTACGGTCGTAACCGCTCGCCACCGCGGGCCCCGTCGACCGAAACGCCGAATCCTGCCGTCGGCCGATGGGAACAGTCGTCGCGTAAGCGCCGAAGGCAGGAGTGGGGGACCCAAGGTAAGTGCCGGTCCAGGCCGTTGAGAGACGGCCGAAGACCGGCTTGGGGTGAAGCCGCGTGCTAGGACACGCGGCCGGGCAACTTTCCGGCCCGAACCCGACAGCTCACCTCACAGGCGTCGGTGAGGAGAATCTCCATGCTGTTTTCCGGCAAGGGCAAACACCGTCGTCCCTCCAAGGCCACCCAGGTCGCCACGCTCGTCGGCGTCACCGGTGTCGCCGTGGCCGCCCCGCTGATGACCGCGGGCACCGCCTCGGCCGCCACGGCCTCCGAGTGGGACCGCGTCGCCCAGTGCGAGTCCGGCGGCAACTGGTCCATCAACACCGGCAACGGCTACTACGGCGGCCTGCAGTTCTCCGCCTCCACGTGGGCCGCGTACGGCGGCACCGCCTACGCCTCGACCGCCAACCAGGCGTCGAAGTCCCAGCAGATCGCCATCGCCGAGAAGGTCCTCGCGGGCCAGGGCAAGGGTGCCTGGCCGAGCTGTGGCGTGGGCCTCTCCGGCGCCTCGTACGACGGCGGCGCCGCCGAGAGCGCGCCGCAGCAGCAGAGCACGCAGCCGCAGCAGACCCAGCAGCCGCGCCAGGAGCGGAAGGCCGAGCAGCCGACCACCCGCAGCGAGCAGCGCCAGGCCCCGAAGAAGTCGACGCAGCAGTACGCCGCGCCGAAGGCCGCCACCAAGAAGACGGTCACCACCCCGACCGGCAAGGTCGTCAAGAAGGGCGACGGCGAGTACAAGGTCGTCGCCGGCGACACCCTCAGCAAGATCGCCGAGGCGCACGGCGTCAAGGGCGGCTGGGCCGAGCTCTTCGAGCTGAACAAGGACGTCGTCGAGAACGCCGACCTCATCTACGTGGGCCAGCAGCTCCACCTGAAGTGAACCCGGCGGCTCGGGTGAGTCCGGCGGCTCCCCCGACCCCGACGACCCTCCCGCGGTGACCACCCCGGTCCGGCGCACTCTCCCCCGTGCGCGCCGGACCGGGGTTCCGCGTATCCGGGGGTCTTCGGCCCGCCGGGGGCGACCTCACAGTTACTGCCCAGTAGATCTGGGGCCCTTCGTCCCTTATTGCATGCCCTTGGGTCCTTTTTCGTCCCAGGGGGCGGGCGCGCGGCCGACCGGAGCCCCCGAGCCGGTTAGGCTCATGTCGCAAGGCCGGTCGACCCTGCACCGGCCATGCGTCACATCCAGCGTCACATCCCAAAAAGGAGATGCTCGTGCCGTCCATCGACGTCGTCGTAGCCCGGGAAATCCTGGACTCCCGAGGCAACCCCACGGTCGAGGTCGAGGTCGGCCTCGACGACGGCAGCACCGGCCGTGCTGCTGTTCCGTCCGGCGCCTCCACCGGTGCGTTCGAGGCCATCGAGCTTCGCGACGGTGACCCCAACCGCTACCTGGGCAAGGGTGTCGAGAAGGCCGTCCTCGCCGTCATCGAGCAGATCGGCCCGGAGCTCGTCGGCTACGACGCCACCGAGCAGCGCCTGATCGACCAGGCGATGTTCGACCTGGACGCCACCGAGAACAAGGGCTCGCTCGGCGCGAACGCCATCCTCGGTGTCTCCCTCGCCGTCGCGCACGCCGCGTCCGAGGCCTCCGACCTCCCGCTCTTCCGCTACCTCGGCGGCCCGAACGCGCACCTGCTGCCCGTTCCGATGATGAACATCCTCAACGGTGGGTCGCACGCCGACTCCAACGTCGACATCCAGGAGTTCATGATCGCCCCGATCGGCGCGGAGTCCTTCTCCGAGGCCCTTCGCTGGGGTGCGGAGATCTACCACACGCTCAAGAGCGTGCTGAAGCGCAAGGGCCTCTCCACCGGCCTCGGCGACGAGGGCGGCTTCGCCCCGAACCTGGAGTCGAACCGCGCCGCCCTCGACCTCATCGTCGAGGCCATCAAGGAGGCCGGCTACACCCCGGGCACCGATGTCGCGCTCGCGCTCGACGTCGCCGCGTCCGAGTTCTACAAGGACGGCAAGTACGAGTTCGAGGGCAAGTCCCGTTCGGCCGCCGAGATGACCGAGTACTACGAGGAGCTCGTCTCCGCGTACCCGATGGTCTCCATCGAGGACCCGCTGTTCGAGGACGACTGGGCGGGCTGGAAGGTTCTCACCGACAAGCTGGGCACCAAGGTCCAGATCGTCGGCGACGACCTCTTCGTCACCAACCCGGAGCGCCTCGCCCGCGGCATCGAGGAGGGCACCGCGAACGCCCTCCTGGTCAAGGTCAACCAGATCGGCTCGCTGACCGAGACCCTCGACGCCGTCGAGCTCGCCCAGCGCAACGGCTTCAAGTGCATGATGTCCCACCGCTCCGGCGAGACCGAGGACGTCACCATCGCGGACCTCGCCGTCGCCGTGAACTGTGGCCAGATCAAGACCGGCGCCCCGGCCCGCTCGGACCGCGTCGCCAAGTACAACCAGCTGCTGCGCATCGAGGAGATCCTCGACGACGCCGCGGTCTACGCCGGCCGCAGCGCGTTCCCGCGCTTCAAGGGCTGACGAGACCCCAGGGGCTGACACCGGCCCCGTAGGGCAGCTTCCGTACGTCCCCGTACTCGGTCCCGTACCGTGTGCGGGGACGTACGCATGAACAGGGGAGGCGACACGACATGGCCGCGAAGGACCGGGACCGGTTCTCGACCGCGACCCGGATCAGACTGCTCGGCGAGCAGACCGCCGCTCGTGTCTACCGCTCCCAGACCCGCCGCCAGGCACGCCGCTCCCGGCTCACCGGCCGCGCGGCCTTCCTCGCCCTCGTCGTCTGCTCCCTCGTCGTGGCGCTCGCCTACCCGATGCGGAGCTACGTCTCCCAGCAGGGCGAGATCGAGGAGCAGGAGCGCCGGGCCGCCGAGGCCGCCCAGCGGGTCGAGGAGCTGCGGGACGAGAAGGCCCGCCTCCAGGACCCGGCCTACGTCCGCCGCCTCGCCCGCGAGCACCTGCACTACGTGCTGCCCGGTGAGACCGGCTTCACCGTGAACGACCCCGACGCGGAGCAGCGGCCCCGCGCCGACCAGGGCGCGGCCGAGCGCCCCTGGTACGACAACCTCTGGGACGGCGTCGACCACGCCGACCGCCCCTGACCCCTCCTCCGCGACAACGAGCAAGGCAATCGAAGACATGGAAACGCCCCCTCCGCAGACCGAACGCACCGAGCCCACCGCGACGGACATCGCCGCCTTCGAGCTGCAGCTCGGCCGGCCGCCGCGCGGCCTGCGCGCCATCGCGCACCGCTGCCCGTGCGGCAACCCGGACGTCGTCGAGACCGCGCCGCGGCTCCCCGACGGCACGCCGTTCCCGACGACGTACTACCTGACCTGCCCCCGCGCGGCCTCCGCCATCGGCACACTCGAGGCCAACGGGGTCATGAAGGAGATGCAGGCCCGGCTCGCCACCGACCCGGAGCTGGCCGCCGCCTACCGGGCGGCGCACGAGGACTACCTCGCCCGCCGGGACGCGATCGAGGTCCTGGAGGGCTTCCCGAGCGCCGGCGGCATGCCGGACCGCGTGAAGTGCCTGCACGTCCTCGTCGGTCACTCGCTGGTCGCGGGCCCGGGCGTCAACCCGTTCGGTGACGAGGCCCTCGCGATGCTGCCGGAGTGGTGGGCGAAGGGTGCGTGCGTGACGCCGTGCGCGGACAAGGAAGAGAAGGAGTCCGCGGAATGACCCGGGTCGCCGGAATCGACTGCGGTACGAACTCGATCCGCCTCCTCGTCGCCGACGTCCACCCGGAGACCGGCGAGCTCGTCGAGCTGGACCGGCGGATGACGATCGTCCGGCTCGGCCAGGGCGTCGACAAGACGGGCCGGCTCGCGCCCGAGGCGCTGGAGCGGACCTTCGCGGCCTGCCGCGCGTACGCCGAGGTCATCAAGGAGCTGGGCGCCGAGAAGCTCCGCTTCGTCGCCACCTCCGCCTCGCGCGACGCCGAGAACCGCCAGGACTTCGTGAACGGGGTCGTGGAGATCCTGGGCGTCGAGCCCGAGGTGATCACCGGCGACCAGGAGGCCGCGTTCTCCTTCACCGGCGCCACCGGTGAGCTGCACGGCGACGACCGGCGCCTGGTCGTGGACATCGGCGGCGGCTCCACCGAGTTCGTCGTCGGCAACAAGCACGTCGAGGCCGCCCGCTCCGTCGACATCGGCTGCGTCCGGCTGACCGAGCGGCACGTCCGGAACGACCCGCCGACCGCCGAGGAGGTCGCCGCGATCCGCGCCGACGTCCGGGCCGCGCTCGACCTGGCCGCGGAGACCGTGCCGATCGGCACGGCGGAGACCCTCGTCGGGCTCGCCGGCTCGGTCACCACCGTCGCCGCGATCGCCCTCGGGCTGCCGGAGTACGACTCCGAGAAGATCCACCACTCCCGGATCTCCGCCGAGCGCGTCGCCGGGGTCACCGACATGCTCCTCGCCTCCACGCACGACGAGCGGGCCGCGATCACCGTCATCCACCCGGGCCGGGTCGACGTGATCATCGCCGGTGCGCTCGTCCTGAGGGAGATCGTGGAGCGCGTCGGAGCGAGCGAGGTCGTGGTCAGCGAGCACGACATTCTCGATGGGATCGCCCTATCCGTCGCATAGTGGGCGCCTATCGAGCCCTCCGGCGACACCCTGTCGGAAAAGGTTCGTGAAGTTCTTCACAAGGAAAAGGGCCTCGATGGCGCCAGAGGGGGGTCTTTAGCCCCTCCGGGGGGCGTCTCGGGGCCCTTTCGCAGGTGCGGGGGCCACTTCGCTCGTTGTTTCCATCGCGTGAACGCATCTGGCGGTTCAGCGTTAACGAGGGCTCTCCAGGCCAGTTCACAAGGGGTGAACAACGTTCACCGCCGCACCCCGGTTCCTTTGCAACACCATGACATGGATCACGTGGGCGGCGGAGTGTAGCAGAGGTCCGCCAGGACCTTGTGAAGGGGCGCACGAGCACCCCCCCGGTGAGGGGTGGATACTCGATCCCATGAGCACCACGGAGCGTCCCAGGATCCTCGTAGTAGGCGGCGGGTACGTAGGCCTGTACGCAGCTCGGCGCATCCTCAAGAAGATGCGCTACGCGGAGGCGACCGTCACGGTCGTCGACCCGCGGTCGTACATGACCTACCAGCCCTTCCTCCCCGAAGCCGCCGCCGGCAGCATCTCGCCGCGCCACGTCGTCGTCCCGCTGCGACGCGTCGTGCGCGGAGCCGAGGTGCTCACCGGCCGGGTCACCACCATCGACCAGGACCGCAAGGTCGCCACGATCTCGCCGCTCGTCGGCGAGGCGTACGAGCTGCCTTTCGACTACCTCGTCATCGCGATGGGCGCGGTCTCCCGCACCTTCCCGATCCCCGGCCTCGCCGAGCAGGGCATCGGCATGAAGGGCATCGAGGAGGCCATCGGCCTGCGCAACCACGTCCTCGAGCAGCTCGACAAGGCCGACTCGACCACCGATGAGGAGGTCCGCCGCAAGGCGCTGACCTTCGTCTTCGTCGGCGGTGGCTTCGCCGGAGCCGAGACGATCGGCGAGGTCGAGGACATGGCCCGCGACGCCGCGAAGTACTACCAGAACGTGTCGCGCGAGGACATGCGCTTCGTCCTGGTCGACGCGGCCGACAAGATCCTCCCCGAGGTGGGCCCCAAGCTCGGCCAGTACGGCAAGGAGCACCTGGAGTCCCGCGGTATCGAGATCTACCTCGAGACCTCCATGGACTCCTGCGTCGACGGCCACGTCGTGCTGAAGAACGGCCTCGAGGTCGACTCCAACACGATCGTGTGGACCGCCGGCGTGAAGCCGAACCCGGCGCTCTCCCGCTTCGGTCTGCCGCTCGGCCCCCGCGGCCACGTGGACTGCAACGAGAAGCTCCAGATCAACGGCCTCGACTACGCGTGGGCCGCCGGCGACAACGCCCAGGTTCCGGACATGGTCGGCCGCAAGGCCGGCAACCCGAACGCCTGGTGCCCGCCGAACGCCCAGCACGCCCTGCGCCAGGCCAAGGTCCTCGGCGACAACGTGGTGGCCGGCATGCGCGGCTTCCCGCAGAAGGAGTACAGCCACGCCAACAAGGGCGCGGTGGCCGGACTCGGTCTGCACAAGGGCGTCGCCATGATCGTCATGGGCAAGGTGAAGATCAAGCTCAAGGGCCGTCTCGCCTGGTACATGCACCGTGGCTACCACGGCATGGCCATGCCGACCTGGAACCGCAAGATCCGCGTCTTCGCCGACTGGACCCTCGGCATGTTCCTCAAGCGCGAGGTCGTCTCGCTCGGCGCCATGGAGACGCCGCGCGAGGAGTTCTACGAGGCCGCCAAGCCCGCCCCCGCCCCGGCCGCGCCGGCGCAGGAGAAGGCCAAGGCCTCCTAGCCTCCGCACAACTGCACAGCTCGTCCGAAAGGGCCGTCCGCCATCCGTGGTGCGGACGGCCCTTCGCGTGTTTTGCGCACGCGTCACGCTGCGCCGGGATGGGAAACACCTACTCAGGGTGTTCCCTTGGTGACGGGCATTTCTGGGGCACGAGATCACGGAGGTGTGCATCATGGCCGACGCCGCGTCGCGGCTGACGACTCTCGCCGAGGAAGTCCTCGGAGGACCGCTCCCGGTGCGACTGCGAGCCTGGGACGGCAGCGAAGCCGGCCCCGCGGGGGCTCCCGTTCTGATCGTCCGCGACCGCCGCGCCCTGCGGAGGATGATCTGGAAGCCCGGCGAACTGGGCCTGGCCCGCGCCTGGGTGGCCGGGGAGCTCGACGTCGAAGGGGATCTGTACGAGGTCCTGGACCGGCTCTCGGGCCTCCTCTGGGAGCGCCCCGAGGACACCAGGAGCCGTCTCACGGCCCTGCGAGACTCCGTCCGCGACCCGAAGCTCCGTGCCGCCGCCCGCGCCCTGCTGCGGCTCGCCGGGCCCCTGCCGCCCCCGCCGCCGCCCGCCGAGGAGGTGCGCGGTCGCAGCGGCCGCAGCCACAGCAGGCGCCGCGACAAGCAGGCGATCAGTCACCACTACGACGTGGGCAACGACTTCTACGAGATCGTCCTCGGGCCGTCCATGGTCTACTCCTGCGCCTACTGGACGGAGGACGGCACCCTGGAGGACGCCCAGCACGACAAGCTGGACCTCATCGCCCGCAAGCTGAACCTGAAGGAGGGCGACCGGCTCCTCGACGTGGGCTGCGGCTGGGGCTCCATGGCCCTCCACGCCGCCCGCGAGTACGGAGCCCGGGTCGTCGGCATCACCCTCTCCCGGGAGCAGGCGACGTACGCCCGCAAACGCGTCGCCGACGAGGGCCTGACCGACCTCGTCGAGATCCGCGTCCAGGACTACCGGGACGTCGCGGACGGCCCGTACGACGCGATCTCCTCGATCGGCATGGCCGAGCACGTCGGGGCCGTGCGGTACCGGGAGTACGCCGACACCCTGTACGGGCTCCTCAGGCCCGGCGGACGGCTCCTCAACCACCAGATCTCGCGCCGCCCCGAGCCCGACGAGGCCGCCTACGAGATCGACCCCTTCATCGACGCGTACGTCTTCCCCGACGGCGAACTCGCCCCCATGGGCCGGACCCTGTCCACTCTGGAGGACGCCGGCTTCGAGGTCCGTGACGTCGAGGCGATCCGCGAGCACTACGCGCTGACGCTGCGCCGCTGGGTGGCCAACCTGGAGCGCGACTGGGACCGGGCGGTCCGGCTGACCTCGCCCGGCCGCGCCCGCATCTGGCGGCTCTACATGGCGGCCTCCGCCGTCTCCTTCGAGCGCAACCGGATCGGCGTGAACCAGTTCCTCGCCGTGAAGACGCCGCTCGCGGGGACGAGCGGGACGGCGCTGCGGCCGCGCGTCTGGAACGAGAAGACGGACTGAGGCGGACACGCCGAAGGGCCGGGCCCCGGGTGGGGGACCGGCCCTTCGGCTTCTGTCGCGGCTACTCGGCCTTGATCGCGGACAGCATGTTCAGCTTCGCCGCGCTCCGGGCCGGCCAGAGGGAGGCGAGGACGCCGACCAGGGCCGCCAGGACCAGGAAGAGCCCGATCCGGTCCCACGGCAGGACCAGGACGTAGCCCGGCAGGCTGCTCTTGAACGTCTCGCCGATCGCCCAGCCGAGGAACGAGCCGAGACCGATGCCGACGACCGCGCCGAACACCGAGATGACCACGGCCTCCAGACGGACCATCCGCTTCACCCGGCGCCGGTCGAGACCGATCGCCCGCAGCATGCCGATCTCCTGCTGGCGCTCGAAGACCGACATCGCGAGGGTGTTCACGACACCGAGGACGGCGATGATCAGGGCCATGCCGAGCAGGCCGTACATGATGTTGAGCATCATGTTGATCGGGCCGCCGAAGGAGTCACGGATGTCCTTGTGGTCCATCACCGTGATCGCCGGGTTGTCGCCCATGGCCTTCGACAGGGCCTTCTCGTGGGCCGCGCTCGCGCCGCCGTCCGTCGAGACGAAGACCTGGCGGATCGAGGCCTGCTCCTCGTGCGCCGTGACCAGCTTGTGGTCGGCCATGACCGGCGAGACGAACTCGTTGGTCCTGTAGACGGCGCCGACGGTCAGCTTGCCCTTCTGCTTGTCGAGGTACTCGACCGGGACGGCGTCGCCGACCTTCAGGCCGCGCTTCGTGGCGACGTTGTCGTCGATGGCGATCGTGTTCCCGCCCAGGGAGGACAGCGAGCCCTTCAGGACGTCCAGCTTGAGGACCTTCTCGATGGCCCCGGGGGTGACGCCGGAGACCGAGACGTAGTCGCCCTTCAGCTCGAAGGCGCCGGCCTGCTGCGGGGAGACCGCGGTGACGCCGGGGGCCTTCTCCAGGGCGGCGAGCGCCTCCGGGCTCAGACCGTCGCCGCTGGCCATGGTGACCATGTAGTCGGCCTTGATCTGGTCGGTCGTCACCTTGTCGAGGGCCGAGCCGACCGTGGCGCCGAGCACCGAGAGGCCGGTGACCAGGGTCAGGCCGATGGCGAGCGCGGAGGCGGTGGCGCCGGTGCGGCGCGGGTTGCGGACCGCGTTCAGGCCGGCGAGCTTGCCGGAGACCCCGAAGAGCCTGACGAAGACCGGGCGGATCAGGGCGATCACGGGCCGGGACAGGAACGGGATCAGCACGATGACGCCGATGAGGGTGAGGAACGCGCCGCCCGCGATGAGCATGCGGCCGTCGTCGCCGCCCTGGCCGGCACCGAGCACGATCAGGACGACACCGAGCGCGGTGAGCGCGGCACCGATGGAGTTCCGCACGACGAGCGACTTGGTGCTCGCGGTGGCGTGGACGCTGCTCATGGCGGCGACCGGCGGGATCTTCGCGGCGCGGCGGCCGGGCAGCCAGGCGGCGAGCATCGTGATCAGGACACCGACGCCGAAGGCGCTGAGGGCCGGGGTGGCGCCGAGGACCAGGTCGCCGGCGGGGACCTTCATCTCGAAGGCGCTCATGGCCGAGCGGAGCCCGACGGCCAGGCCGATGCCGAGGACGTAGCCGACGGCGGAGGCGACCAGGCCGACGAGGCCGGCCTCGGCGAGGACGGAGCGGGTGATCTGCTTGCGCGAGGCACCGACCGCGCGCATCAGGGCCAGTTCCTTGGTGCGCTGGGCGACCAGCATGGTGAAGGTGTTGGAGATCAGGAAGATGCCGACGAAGAGCGCGATGCCGGCGAAGCCGAGGAGGACCTGGTTGAGGGCGCCGAGGCCGGCCTCGATGTCCTTGGCCTGCTGGTCGGCGAGGGCCTGGCCGGTCTGTGCGGTGGCGGCCTTCGGGACGACCTTCAGGACCTCGTCGAGGAGCTTGCCGTCGTCCGTGCCGGGGGCGGCGGTGACGGTCAGGTTCTGGAAGAAGCCGGGCTTCAGGTAGAGCTTCTGGGCGACGGCGGTGTCGAAGACGACGAGGCTGCCGCCGGCGTTGACGGCGCCGTCCTCGGTGGTGAAGACACCGGAGAGGGTGTACTCCTTCACCGGGCCGTTGGTGGCGACGCGGACGGTGTCGCCGACCTTGTAGCCGCCCTTGTCGGCGGTGTCCTTGTCGAGCGCGACCTGTCCGGCCTCGGCCGGGCCGTTGCCCGCGGTGAAGGCGAACGCGCGGTCCTTGCCGTCCTGGCCGGGCGCGAAGTTGGTGCCCTTGTTGGACCAGCCGCTGCCGATCAGCTTGCCGTTCTTGTCGGGCACGCCGGCGAAGCCGTCGACGCGGGCGGAGACGGAGGTGACCCCGTCGAGCTTCGCGACCTTGTCGACGTCCTGCTGTGAGAGGCCGGGGGCCTTGCGGGCCTGCTCGGGGTTCGGCCACATCTCGACGGCCACGGAGACGTCGTCGTAGCTCTTCGCCGACTGGTTGCGGAAGGCCTGGCCGAGGGTGTCGGTGAAGACGAGGGTGCCGGAGACGAAGGCCACGCCGAGCATCACGGCGAGGACGGTCATCAGCAGCCGCGCCTTGTGCGCGAGGACGTTGCGCAGGGCGGTACGGAACATGGGTGTGTCCTGGAGTCCTGGGAGAAGGGGGTGGGTACGGGGTGACGCGCGTGCGTCAGCTCGTACGGCCCTTGGCGTCGAAGGCCTTCATGCGGTCGAGCACCCCGTCGGCCGTCGGGTTCAGCATCTCGTCGACGATCCGGCCGTCCGCGAGGAAGATCACGCGGTCCGCGTAGGAGGCGGCGACCGGGTCGTGGGTGACCATGACGACGGTCTGGCCGAGCTCGCGGACCGAGTTGCGCAGGAAGCCGAGGACCTCGGCGCCGGAGCGCGAGTCCAGGTTTCCGGTCGGCTCGTCACCGAAGATGATCTCGGGGCGCGAGGCCAGGGCGCGGGCCACTGCCACGCGCTGCTGCTGGCCGCCGGAGAGCTCGGTGGGGCGGTGGCTGAGGCGGGCGGAGAGGCCGAGCATGTCGATGACCTGCTGGACCCACTGCTTGTCGGCCTTGCGGCCGGCGATGTCCATCGGCAGCGTGATGTTCTCCAGGGCCGTCAGCGTCGGCAGCAGGTTGAAGGCCTGGAAGATGAAGCCGATCTTGTCCCGGCGGAGCTGGGTGAGCTGCTTGTCCTTCAGCGTGGAGAGCTCGGTCTCGCCGATCCGCACCGAGCCGGAGGAGAAGGAGTCCAGGCCGGCGACGCAGTGCATCAGGGTCGACTTGCCGGAGCCCGAGGGGCCCATGATCGCGGTGAACTCGCCCTGCCGGAAGTCGACGGTGACGTGGTCGAGCGCGACCACCTGGGTCTCGCCCTGGCCGTAGACCTTCGAGAGATCCGTGGCGCGGGCGGCCACCGCGGTGGCGCGGGACACGGTGGGGGTGGTGGTCACGAGGGGGACTCCTGTCACTGCGGGGCTGCTGCGGGAACCACTCCATCGTGTCGAGCGTTCCGGCCCGGGACGTCCGTCCACGTGCCCGTTCTCGGGGCAGACTCGAGGCGGACCGGAGCCCTCGACCCTCCTCCTGAGGTATGACGGCTTCCCTGAGAGTCGGCATCGAGCCGAGGTGACAGAAGTCCGACGACTTTTCGTCATTCCGGTGGGCTCGCCTTTGCGCCTGCGACCCCCGTCACAGTTCGGCGAAATGCCCCTCACCTGCACTGACGCACCCTCAGGCGTCAATAAAATAAGACAACATCGGGTCGATGTTCCGCTGAACGAGGGATAGGGCCCCGATAGGCTCCTGTGCCAACGCGGAGCTTCGCGCAACGCCCGGATGGTGGAATACGCAGACACGGCGAGCTTAAACCTCGCTGGCCTTCGGGCCGTACCGGTTCAAGTCCGGTTCCGGGCACCAACCCGGGCCGCAGGCGAGTGCCTGGGGCCCGGTGGCAAGGTCCCCGATCGACACTCCCGGCCGCTCTCCCGGGGGCCTCCCACGGATGCGGGAAAAGATCCTCCCCGAGCACTAGGGAGTTTCTTTTGCCTACGCATTACTCTTGACGCAAGACCGCGCCGCGCGGTCTGCCCATGGAGGAGTGAGATGAGGAGCAGCAACCCGGTCTTCTCGCGACGGGGGTTCAGCCGCGACAACGGCACCGCGGGCTTCGGCCAGCAGCCGCAGGCCGGGGGCCCCGCCGTAGGAACCAACCCGTACGCCACCGGCAACCCGTACGCCGACGGCGCGACGAACCCGTACGCCACCAACCCGTACGCCCCGCAGGACGCCCAGGCCGGCGCCCTGCAGCAGGCTCGCGGCAACGTGATGACGATCGACGACGTCGTGAGCCGTACGGCCATGACGCTCGGTACGGTCGTGCTCACCGCCGTCCTGTCCTGGTTCCTTCTGCCGGTCGACTCGGCCAACCTCGGCAAGTCCTACGGCATCGCCATCGGCGCCGCCCTGGTCGCCTTCGTCCTGGCGATGGTGCAGTCCTTCAAGCGCAAGCCGTCTCCCGCGCTGATCCTGGGCTACGCCGCCTTCGAGGGCGTCTTCCTCGGTGTGATCTCGGCCGCCGTCTCGACGTACATCGCCGACGGCGTGGTCATCCAGGCGGTCCTGGGCACGATGGCGGTCTTCGCCGGTGTCCTGATCGCCTACAAGATGGGCTGGATCCGGGTCAACCGACGCTTCTACGGCTTCGTGATGGCCGCCGCCATGGGCTTCATGCTGCTCATGGTCGTCAACCTGCTGTTCGCCGTCTTCGCCGGCGGTGACGGCCTCGGCTTCCGCAGCGGTGGCCTCGGCATCCTCTTCGGCGTCATCGGCGTCATCCTGGGTGCCTGCTTCCTCGCCCTCGACTTCAAGCAGGTCGAGGACGGCGTGAACTACGGCGCGCCGCGCGAGGAGGCCTGGCTGGCCGCCTTCGGTCTCACCATGACCCTGGTGTGGATCTACCTGGAGATGCTGCGTCTGCTGTCGATCCTGCAGGGCGACGACTGACGCCTCCGAGCTCGGGGGAAGGGCCCGTCCGGCTTCGTGCCGGGCGGGCCCTTTCCGCGTTCGCCCTACGGCTGTGACGCGTCGAGGAGGACGCGGGCCGCGGCCTTCGCCTGGGCGGCGGGCTCGGGGGAGCCGGTGATGCCCGCGACGACCATGGCGCCGTTGGCGAGCAGGGCGAGCTGGTCGGCGAGGGCGGGCGGGGCGCCCAGGGCGTCCGTCTGTGCGGCGAGGTACGCCCGCAGGGCCTCCTTGTGGTCGCGGGCGAGGGCGGTGACGTTCGGGGCGACGCCGCCGAGCTCCCCGAAGGTGTTGATGAAGGCGCAGCCGCGGAACCCGGGCTCGGCGAACCAGGCGCCGAGCCAGTCGAAGACCGCCAGGGCCCGCTCGTAGGGACCGTCGGCGACCCGTGCGCCGTACGCGGCGAGGGCGTCGCGGACGGCCCCGTCGCGGCGCCGCAGGACCGCCTCGACCAGGACGTCCTTGGAGGGGAAGAGCTGGTAGAGGCGCTTCAGGGAGACCCCTGACGCCGTGCGGAGCGCGTCCATGCCGACCGCCTGCACCCCGCGCTCGTCGAAGAGCCGCTCGGCGGTGTCGAGCACCTTCAGTTCGGCGGCTTCCGCGTCCATCGGCCGATCACCCCTTGCGTAGAGAACCATCGTTCTCGTAGCCTACAGGGCATCGGGAGAACGATCGTTCTCCCGTCCGGAAACACGACACCGGAAACGGGGAACGCCCATGTCCGCCTTCGCCCTGCGCGCCCGCACCGTCACCGTCGACGGGCTCGACGTCTTCTACCGGGAGGCCGGCGACCCGGCCAAGCCCACGCTCCTGCTGCTGCACGGCTTCCCGTCCAGCTCGCACATGTACCGCGGTCTCATGGCCGAGCTGGCCGACAGCTACCACCTGATCGCCCCGGACCACATCGGCTTCGGCGCCTCCGCCGCCCCGGCCGTCGAGGACTTCCCGTACGGCTTCGAGAAGCTCACCGAGGTCACCCTCGCGCTGCTCGACCGGCTCGGCGTCGACCGGTTCGCGCTCTACGTCCAGGACTACGGGGCACCCATCGGCCTGCGGATCGCCTCCCGGAACCCCGAGCGGATCACCGCGATCGTCAGCCAGAGCGGCAACGCCTACCTGGAGGGCTTCACGCCCTTCTGGGACGT
This sequence comes from Streptomyces venezuelae, assembly GCF_008642375.1. Taxonomy (NCBI): domain Bacteria; kingdom Bacillati; phylum Actinomycetota; class Actinomycetes; order Kitasatosporales; family Streptomycetaceae; genus Streptomyces; species Streptomyces venezuelae. The sequence goes on from NZ_CP029194.1 coordinate 5,238,000, forward strand.
GCTCTTCGCCCACGCCAAGGACCGCGCGGCCCACGAGGCCGGGGTGCGCGAGCTGCTGACCGCCGAGGCCACGCGCTGGCAGTACACCCACGGGGTGCCGGCCGATCGCCTCGACCGGATCGGCCCGGAGACCTGGACCCTGGACCAGGCCGGCCTGGACCGGCCCGGCAACAAGGAGATCCAGCTCCAGCTCTTCTGGGACTACCAGTTCAACCTCGACGGCTACCCGGCCTTCCAGGAGTACTTCCGCACCCACCGGCCGCCGCTCCTCGCGGCCTGGGGGCGCGGCGACGAGATCTTCGGACCCGCGGGCGCGGCGGCCTTCGAGCGGGACCTGCCGGACGCGGAGATCCACCTCCTGGACGCCGGCCACTTCGCCCTGGAGACCCACGGGGAGGAGATCGCCGCGCTGGTCAGGGACTTCCTCGGCCGGCACGTGAAGTGATGCCGTAGGGTCACCGCGTGCGTGATACGAGTGAACTGACCGCGGCCGTCGAGCGCTTCGCCGACCGGCTGCGGGCCGCCCCGCAGAGCCGCCTCCAGCGCGGTGCGGCGGCCGAGGGGCTGGAGCTCGCCCGGGAGCTCGCGGTGCGCGCCCAGCGCGCCGAGAGCCCGGAGCGGGAGCCGCTCACGATGCCGGACGCGGGGGTCTTCACCGTCGCCGACCAGCTCGTCGTCGCCGGGAACGACCTGGCGGAGATCCTGCGAACGGCCCCGGCCGGCTCCCGCGAGGGAGAGCTGGACGAGGCCGTGAGGCTGGTACGGGAGGCGGCGGAGCGCTCGGGGCTCTAGGGCCTGTCCGACGGATCATGGCCGGGGCCGCGGGCCTCTGTCCGGGGGATCAGGCCGGATCAGGGCCGAGCCTTACGGCTCGCGCCGCGCGGCCGGCGGTCGGAGGCCGCCGCAGCGCTCCGAAGCCCGTGAGGCCCTCGGTGGCCGAGCGGTGCCGGCGGCGCGGGATCAGAGGGACGCGATGACGCGGTCCGCCAGGATGTAGACGTTCTCCTCGTCCGTGTCGCCGTAGGAGAAGGTGAGCGCGAAGGCGCCCGAGACGCCCGAGCCGCCGAGCAGCACGGGGGAACGGCCGGAGCGCAGGGCCTCGGCGAGGCGCTCCGCGGTCTCGCGGTGGCCCGGGGTCATACAGAGCGTCGTGCCGTCCGCGAAGACGTACACGTCCAGCGTGCCGAGCGGGCCGGGGCGCACGTCGGTCAGCGCCGTACGGGTGTCCGCGAGCTCTTCGAGGCGGGCCACCGTCCGCTCGTGGTCGGTGACGACCGGGGTCTGGACCGGCACGAAGTCCGGGTGCGAGGGGTGGCGGCGGCGGGCCGCGGCCAGCTCCGGGGAGTCCTCGGGGAACTCGTCCAGCGGGTCGGCGAGCTCGGCGACGCCGTCGAGCGCGGCGGCCTCGGCCTCCATGGCCTCCAGGGCCATCGCCTCCAGGCCCGCGAAGTCGGCCTGGCGCGGGACGAAGAAGGTGCCGTCCTCGGCCGGGCCGCCGATCCCGCCGAGCAGGGACGGGGCGTCCGCCGCGTCACGGGCCTCCTGCGCGGCCCAGAAGGCACGGGCCTCCGCGAGCTCGCGCTCGCGCTCCTCGGCCAGCGCCTCGGCGACCGCGGCCCGTATCTCCGCGGCGGGCGTGGCGCGCGCCGCGGGGACCGTGACGCCGCGGGCGGCCGCCAGCTCGCTGCGGAGGCCGGTGACCTCCTTGCGGAGACCGTGGACGGCGTGCAGGGCAGCAGCGCCCACGGCCGTGGCAGCGGCCGTGGTCAGCAGCAGGGCAAGAGACATGGCGCTCACTGACGTACTCCCGATTCCGAGTCGATCCCCCGACTTCCTACATCAGCTTGTCCTGAGGTGGTGCCCGCTGTCAGTGCATTACGTCACGAATTGGACAGGTATTTCGGCCGGGTGTTTAGTCCCGAAACCCCTCTGACCTGCAGATATGAACCTCCCCCGGGACGTAGGTCACATCCTGGGGGAGATTCGGTCACGGCTCGGACGCGACGGGGTTGGTCCCGGGGTGCCCGGAGAGGCGCTCGATCAGCTCAGGCGCTCGATCACCATGGCCATGCCCTGGCCGCCGCCGACGCACATAGTCTCCAGGCCGAACTGCTTGTCGTGGAACTGGAGGCTGTTGATGAGCGTGCCGGTGATCCGGGCGCCCGTCATGCCGAAGGGGTGGCCGACGGCGATCGCGCCGCCGTTGACGTTCACCTTGTCCAGGTCCAGGCCCAGGTCCTGGTAGGACGGGATGACCTGGGCGGCGAAGGCCTCGTTGAGCTCCGCCAGGTCGATGTCGCCGATGGTCAGGCCGGCGCGCTTGAGGGCCTGCTTCGAGGCCTCGACCGGGCCCAGGCCCATGATCTCGGGGGAGAGGCCGGAGACGCCGGTGGAGACGATGCGGGCGAGCGGGGTCAGGCCGAGCTCGCGGGCCTTCGTGTCCGACATGATGACGAGTGCGGCGGCGCCGTCGTTCAGCGGGCAGCAGTTGGCGGCGGTGACCAGGCCGTCGGGGCGGAAGACCGGCTTGAGGCCCTGCACGCCCTCCAGGGTGACGCCGGCGCGCGGGCCGTCGTCGGTGGAGACGACGGTGCCGTCCGGCAGCGTCACCGGGGTGATCTCGCGCTCCCAGAAGCCGTTCTTGATGGCCTGCTCGGCGAGGTTCTGCGACCGTACGCCGAACTCGTCCATCTCCTGGCGGCTGATGCCCTTGAGGCGGGCCAGGTTCTCGGCGGTCTGGCCCATCGCGATGTACGCGTCCGGGACGATGCCGTCCTCGCGCGGGTCGTGCCAGGTGGAGCCCTCGGAGGCGGCGACCGCGGCGGTACGGGCCTCGGCCTCGGCGAAGAACGGGTTGTGGGTGTCGGGCAGCGAGTCCGAGTTGCCCCGGACGAAGCTGGACACCATCTCGACACCGGCCGAGATGAAGACGTCGCCCTCGCCCGCCTTGATCGCGTGCAGCGCCATGCGGGAGGTCTGCAGCGAGGAGGAGCAGTAGCGGGTGATCGTGCAGCCCGGCAGGTGGTCCATGCCCATCCGCACGGACACGATCCGGCCCAGGTTGTTGCCCTGCTCGCCGCCGGGCAGACCGCAGCCCAGCATGAGGTCGTCGATGTCGCGCGGGTCCAGCTCCGGCACCTTCGCCAGGGCGGCCTGGACGATGGTCGCGGTGAGGTCGTCCGCCCGCAGATCCTTGAGGGAGCCCTTGAAGGCCCGGCCGATGGGCGAGCGGGCGGTCGAGACGATCACGGCTTCGGGCATCACGGCTCCATGAGGGTGCGGAGGGGGCGGACTGAAAGGGAAGTTACCCGTACGTACCGCACGGGTCACCGCCCTGGCGGTGTGACGCGGACCTCTTTTCTAAGCGAGCGCTCAGTCGATGCCTCCCTCCGTGGCGGGGTACGGGTCATGCCTGGGCGTCCTCCGGGGCCGGGGCCGGGGATTCCGCGGCCGGCAGGCGCCTCCGCCGCCGGTGCTTCAGGAGGGCCCACGGTGCGCGGGCGCCCGTGACCTCGGTGCCCGCCTCCTTCGCCGCCTCGGCCGCCGCCTTCGCCACCGGCAGGATGTTCTCCCGGCGCGCCGGCTCCAGCCGATCGGTTTCCGGCCACACGGCCAGCGACACGCACAGCGTCGGCAGCACGGCCATCGCCGCCGTCGCGTACCCCTCCGCCGAGGGGTGGAAGTTGTCCACCCCGAACATCTCGCGCGGGTTCGCCGCGAACTCCGGGCCGAGCAGATCGCCCAGCGACACCGTCCGCCCGCCCTGCTCCACCACCACGATCGTCTGCGCCGCCGCCAGCTGCCGCGAGGCCCGCCGGGCCAGCCAGCGCAGCGGCTGGTAGACCGGCTCGATCGTCCCCAGGTCCGGACAGGTCCCGACGACCACCTCCGCGCCCGCCGTCCGCAGCCGCCGCACCGCCGCCGAGAGATGCCGCACCGACTCCGTCGGCGACATCCGGTGCGTCACGTCGTTCGCCCCGATCATGATCACGCAGACGTCGGGGGCCACCGGCTGGGAGAGCAGCAGCGACACCTGGCGCTCCAGGTCGTCCGAGCGCGCCCCCGACAGCGCCACGTTCCGCAGGACCACCGGCCGCTCCGCGACCGCCGCGAGCCCCGAGGCGAGCAGCGCGCCGGGCGTCTGACCCGTGCGGCGCACCCCCTGGCCCGCCGCCGTGGAATCACCCAGAAGGGCCATTCGCAGGGGCTCCTCCGTGCCGAAGGACCGGCCGTACAGGCCGTCCGCCACCGGCGGCAGGGGCGCCGTCCCGTTCCCCACCGACCGCTTCGCCAGCTGCATCTCGGTCAGCAGGAGTCCGACCGCCGCCACGCCGAGGAGACCGATGCTCCCGCCGCCGTACGCCGCACCCGCCGCGATCCGTCGTGCCACCCTCGCCCTCGACATGGGGGCCGTCACCTCCTCCGAGCCGCAGGGACCCTTCAAGCCGTTCAGGGTCTAACTGCCCCGTAACCCGCTCCGACTACGCATACGCTGGCCACACCATTACGGAGACCCCGGAGATTACGGTGCAATTCCACGACTCGATGATCAGCCTCGTCGGCAACACCCCGCTGGTGAAGCTCAACAACGTCACAGCGGGCATCCAGGCGACCGTCCTGGCCAAGGTCGAGTACTTCAACCCCGGAGGCTCGGTCAAGGACCGGATCGCCGTACGGATGATCGAGGCGGCCGAGCAGAGCGGCGAGCTCAAGCCCGGCGGCACCATCGTCGAGCCCACGTCCGGCAACACCGGCGTCGGCCTCGCGATCGTGGCCCAGCAGAAGGGCTACAAGTGCATCTTCGTCTGCCCCGACAAGGTGTCCCTCGACAAGATCAACGTGCTGCGGGCGTACGGCGCCGAGGTCGTGGTCTGCCCCACCGCGGTCGACCCCGAGCACCCGGACTCGTACTACAACGTCTCGGACCGGCTCGTCCGTGAGACGCCGGGCGCCTGGAAGCCCGACCAGTACTCCAACCCGAACAACCCGCGCTCCCACTACGAGACCACCGGTCCCGAGCTCTGGGAGCAGACGGACGGGAAGATCACCCACTTCGTGGCGGGCGTCGGCACCGGCGGCACCATCTCCGGCACCGGCAACTACCTCAAGGAGGTCAGCGGCGGCTCCGTGAAGGTCATCGGCGCCGACCCCGAGGGCTCGGTCTACTCCGGCGGCTCCGGCCGCCCGTACCTGGTCGAGGGCGTCGGCGAGGACTTCTGGCCGACCGCGTACGACCGGAACGTCACGGACCGGATCGTCGCCGTGTCCGACAAGGACTCCTTCCAGATGACCCGCCGCCTCGCCAAGGAGGAGGGCCTGCTCGTCGGCGGCTCCTGCGGCATGGCGGTCGTCGCCGCGCTGGAGGTCGCCAAGGAGCTCGGCCCCGACGACGTCGTGGTCGTCCTGCTGCCGGACTCCGGCCGCGGCTACATGTCGAAGATCTTCAGCGACGAGTGGATGGCGGGACACGGCTTCCTGGAGGACACCTCCTCCGCCACCGTCGCCGACGTCCTGCGGCACAAGGAGGGCGTCATGCCCTCCCTCGTCCACATGCACCCGGACGAGACCGTCGGCCAGGCCATCGAGGTGCTGCGCGAGTACGGCGTCTCCCAGATGCCCATCGTGAAGCCCGGCGCCGGCCACCCCGACGTCATGGCCGCCGAGGTCGTCGGCTCGGTCGTCGAGAAGGAGCTGCTCGACGCGCTCTTCACGAAGCGCGCCTCCCTGGACGACCCGCTGGAGCGCCACATGAGCGCGCCGCTGCCGCAGGTCGGCTCCGGTGAGCCCGTCGCCGACCTGATGACCGTCCTCGGTGAGTCCGCCGACGCGGCGATCGTCCTGGTCGAGGGCAAGCCGACCGGCGTCGTCAGCCGCCAGGACCTGCTGGCCTTCCTGGCCAACGGCGGCTCGAAGTAGGACCCCGGGCGGGTGCTGCGGCGTACGGGAAACCGGTACTTCGTACAACCGGTACGAGCGTGACACGTACGCGCAGCACCCGCTTAACACGCGTCCGGCACATTGGTGTCTGTCGGCGTCAAGGACTTCCGGAGCGGCTCCCGGGCCTCCATGGACGCCGCGGACGCGGAGACCGGCCCTGACCCGGGCCCGTGTCCCTCGCGGGGACCGCCGTCGTCCCGCCCCCCTTCACCGGGGGTGCGGCGGTCCCCGCGCCACACCTTCCCCTTCCCTCGCCTTTCCCTCTCTCCACCCGGCTGCATATCCTTATGCAGAGTCATTGGCGGGTGAATAGGTGAGGGGGCGGCATGAGCGACAGCCCGGCCGGACGGCTGCAGGCGCTCTTCGAGGGGCACCGGCTGACGCCGACCCAGCGGCGGATCGCCCACTCCATGGTGCGGCGCGCCGCCGACGTGCCCTTCCTGTCCAGCGTCGAGCTCGCCGAGCTCGCCGGGGTCAGCCAGCCCTCCGTCACCCGCTTCGCCGTCGCCCTGGGCTTCGACGGGTACCCGGCGCTCCGCAAGCACCTGCGGGAGGTCGCGCCGCCCGAGCCGGACGGGGCCGGGGGCGAGCAGGGCAACGAGTACCAGCAGGCCGTGCTCGCCGAGATCGAGAACCTGCGGCACCTCGCCGGGCTCCTCGCCGACCCCGGGCCCGTCGAGCGGGCCGGCCGGCTCCTCGCCTCCTCGCGCCCGCTGCTCGTGCTCGGCCTGCGGGCGGCTTCCTCGCAGGCGCGCGGCTTCGCCTACTTCGCCGCCAAGGTGCACCCCGACGTCCGGCTCCTCGACGAGGGCGGCTCGATGCTCACGGACCGCGTCGACGCGGCCGTACGGGCCGGGGCCACGGCGCTGCTGTGCTTCGCCCTGCCCCGGCACCCCCGGGAGGTCGTGGAGGCCCTGGAGTACGCGCGGGCGGCGGGGCTGACGGTCGTGGCCGTCGCCGATTCGGCGTTCGCGCCCGTCGCCGCCCACAGCGACCTGCTGATCCCGGCCGCCGTCGGCACCGGGCTCGCCTTCGACACCGCCTGCGCGCCGATGATGCTCGGCCGGGTCCTGCTGGAGGCCATGGCGGACGAACTCCCGGACGCGCAGGCGCGTCTGGAGGAGTTCGACACGAAGGCGGCCGCGCGGGGGCTCTTCGTCGAGTAGCCCCGGGAGCCGTGGGTTCGGTGCCCCGGGATCAGACGTCCAGCTCGTTCTCGATCTTCTTCAGCTGGTGGCGGGCCATCGCCAGGTTCGCCCGGCCCTTGTCGAGGGCCAGGTAGAGGAAGAGGCCGTCGGTGCCGCGCCCCTTGAGCAGCCGGATCAGGTGGTAGTGCCTGCCGAGGGTGATGAGGATGTCCTCGATCTCGTCGTTGAGGCCCAGGAGCTCCATCGCCCGGACCTTGGCCCGGACGACGTCGGTGTTGCCCGCCGCGGCGACGTTCAGGTCGATCTCGTTGCCACCGCCGATCGTGCCGAGCGCCATGCCGCTGGTGTAGTCCACGAGGGCAGCGCCGATGGCGCCCTCGATGGAGGCCGCTTCCTTGAGGGCAGTCTCGGTGTTCGCCATGGTGTCGTACTTCCTTTTCGAGTGTGCTGTTCGGACGGTTCGATCAGAGTCGGTTCAGGTCTTTGCGTTCCAGGGCGCCGTCGACGAGTTCCCCTATCCGGGTGCTGGACCTGCGGGCCTCCAGGTGGAGCCGGCCCACGTTGATCCGGGGCTCCGCGAGGAGCGTCAGGACGGCAGAGCCGCCTGCCGCGTAGGTCGCCACATATCCGCTCTCGCCACGGACGAGGAGCTCGCGGAAGCGGCCCTGGCCCGTGGAGTCGGTCAGCCGCTGGCCGACGCCGAGCGCCGCCGCCGTCAGCGCGGCCACGCTCTCCGCCTCGCCGTCGACGGTGTCGTGGGCGAGCACGAGGCCGTCGGCGCTGGCCGCGAGGGCTCCGGTCAGCTGGGGCAGCCGGGCCCGCAGCCGTCTGAGCTCGCTGAGGACTTCTGTCTCCGCAGTCATGAGCTGTCTCCTCTCGGCGCGCAGGCGCAGGGCACGTCTCATCACAGATGTGCCTCCAGGGCGTCACGGAGCCGGCGCAGCAGGGCGATGTCGGGGTCTGCCACCTGCGGGGCCGCCAGGAGCGGTTGCGGGGGCGGTACGGGGCCGGGGTCGGGTCGGGGATCCGGCTCCGGCGGGGTCTCGACGAGCCCGGCCGCGGCGAGCCGCCGGACGTCGAGAAGTGTGTGGAAGGCGGGGCGGCCGAGCAGCCGGGCGAGGTCCGCGGGGGTCCGCTCCCCGTCGGCGGCGGCGAGCAGGGCGCGCTGCCGGGCTCCGACGGTCTGGCCGGGGGCGGCGGGGCGCGGCACCACCGGGGTGTTGTCGACGGAGGCGTACGGCCAGACGGCGTCGAGGAGTTCGCGGCGGCGGACGGTCTCGCGCTCGACGGCCTCGGCGGAGACCGGCCGCACCGTGCCGAACCAGTGGCCCACGCCGTACCGGAAGCGGGTCGGTCCGCTGGTGGGGGAGAGGGCGAAGAAGGCCGCGTCGAAGACGGCGCCGAGGTGGCAGATCTCCAGCTCGCCGTCGTGCAGCCGGCCGCTGTCGACGAGGAAGCGGCCGACGGCGCGGTGGGCGCCGGCCCGGTCGACGGCCTCGTCCCAGCCCTCGCGCGGCAGCCGCCCGCCGGTGGTCAGGAGGACGTCGACGCCGGGGGCGGCGGGGCTCTCGGCGTGCACGACGCGGCCGTCGACGAGGTAGAGCGTGCCGTGGTCGCGCAGCAGCGCGCCGGTGGCCTTCTCGGCGGCGAGCCGGACCAGCATCGGGGACACGGGGGTGGCCACCGCGCTCATCCGAGGACCAGCCTCTCGGCGAGGTCGCGGAGCCGTATCCGGGCGAGGGCGAGGTTGCCGGCGTCGCGGTCGAGCCAGAGGTGGAGGAAGACGCTGCTGTCGAAGGAGGTCTCGACGAAGCGTATGACGTGGTAGCCGGCGCGGGTGGTGACGATCACGTCCTCGACGGGCGGACCGTCGGAGGGTATGTCGCCCGCCGCCACGAAGGAGTCGAACTCGGCGGCGGACCGGGCGAGTTCGGCCGTCTCGGCGGCCGTCGTCTCGTGGTCGCCGACGGGTGAGTCCCCTGCGGTCCCGAGCGCGAGCCCGCTGGTCCAGTCGACCAGGGAGGCTCCGCGAGCGCCTGGCACGGCCATGGCCTCCAGCAGGCACTCGTCGATTCCGGGCACGCGGATTCCCCTCCCGATACGGTGCGCGAACGAACGGCGGTGACGGTGACGTTACTGAACGTTCCGGCCCGCGGGAGGTGTTCTGGCATTTTCCATCGGAACATGCCCGAGGGTGGCGGGAATTGACCGCCCGTGCTCGTCAGGCGCGGGACTCGACCGCGTTCGCGATCTCGGACAGGTCCTTCGCGAGCGCCTTGGCGACGGCCTTCGCGCCGAAGCGGGCGAGCAGGCGGGCGACGAATCCGGGGGTGCGGCCGGCCGCCGGGCGGGCCGAGAAGGCCATCCGCAGGGTAGTGGCCCCGCCGTCGGCCTTGAGGGTGAGCTCGGAGACGTAGTGCATGCCGTGCGACTCGGCGACCGTGACGTACCGGTCGGGCGGCACGCACTCGGTCACGGTCATCTCCTCCGTGGCCTCCTTGCCCAGCATCTTCCGCGTCTCACGCCAGCGCGTCCCCACGCCGAAGCCGCCCTCGGTGAGCACCTCGACCTTCTGGACGCCCGAGAGGACGCGGGGCATGTCCCGGAGGTCGGTGATCGACTCCCAGACGCGCCCGGGGGAGGCGGCGATCCGGCGTTCGACGACGACGGAGGTGGTGTCCGTACCCGATCCAGTCATGTCCTCATCGAAGCCGTGCCGCCGCGCCCGCGCTACCCGAAGGGCCCGCCCGCGCTACCGGGCGCCCCCTGCCCGCGCGATCCGGCGGGCCCGCCCGCTATCCGACGAGGGCGTTCGCATGCGCCCCGCCCGCCTCCGCGACGATCTCGTCGAGCGTCTGGGCCCTCCGTACCGTCGAGAACGCCACCGCCCCGTCGTCGCCCACCGTGAAGCCGTGGACAGCGGGCCGGGGCAGGCTGTTGTACGCGTAGTGGTGGGCGAAGCAGTACGCGCCGGTGTCCGGGACGGCGACGACGTCGCCCGGGTGCAGCAGCGGCAGCTCCCGGCCGGTGGCGAGCAGGTCCCCGGCGAAGCAGGCGGGCCCCGCCACGTCCTGGACGGTGGGCTCCCCGGCGCGGGGGCGGCCCCCGGCGTCGTACGCGAGGATCCGCAGCGGCCAGGACTCGGGGGCGTAGACCGTACGGGTGGCGAGCTGGACGCCCGCGTGGGTGACGGCGATCGGGCGGCCCCCGGAGGTCTTCGTGTACTCGACCCGGGCGAGGACCGTGCCGTGCTTGGCGAGCAGGGAGCGGCCGAACTCGGTGACGAGCCGGTAGCGGCCGTCGAGGAGCCCGGGGGCGGTGTCGGCGAGGAGGCGGGCGTACTCGGCGTACGTCGGCGTCTCCTCGTCGGAGGTGAAGTTGACCGGCAGCCCGCCGCCGATGTCGAGGGTGTCGATCTGCTGCCGGCCCGCCTTGTGGTTGATCTCCTCGGCGAGGGCGTAGGTCTCCCCGACGCCTTCGGCCATCAGGGCGAGCGGGACGCCCTGGGAACCGGTGTGGGTGTGCAGCCGGGTGAGCCAGGGGCGGTCCAGGTAGGCCTGGACGACGCCCTCGCGTGCGCCCTCGTCGCGGAGTGCCACGCCGAACTTGGAGGTGGCGGTCGCGGTCGAGAGCGCGCCGATGGAACCGGCTCCGACCTGAGGGTTCACCCGGAGTCCGAGGGGCGAGGCGGTGGGCGCGGAGGCGACGAGCGCGTCGAGGCGGTCCAGCTCCTGGAGGTTGTCGGCGTTGACGGCGATCCCGAGCGCGAGGGCCTGGCGCAGCTCGGCCGGGGTCTTGGCGGGGGAGTCGAGCACGGTGTGGGTGGGCGGGATCCCGGCGGCGCGGGCGAGGGCGAGCTCGCCGGGGCTGGCGACCTCGACGCCGAGCCCCGCGTCGTGGAGAAGGCGCAGGACGGGGACGAGCGGGGCGGCCTTGACGGCGAAGGCATGGAGGACGTGGGCGTCGGTGACGGCGGCGAAAGCACTGGTCAGGGCGGCGGCGGAGGCGCGGATGCCGGCGGTGTCGAGGAGTGCGACGACGGGCTCGGCGGGGGAGAGCAGTCCTTGGTCGACGGAGGCTCGGACGGCGAGATCACGGCGGTAGGAGGCCATGCGGCCCATCCTCGTCCATCGCTTCACCGGTACGGGTGAGGGCCGCCCTGTTGACTACAACTATTCAGCGCGCCAAGATGTGAATATCTGATCGACATTCGAGGAGGCACCCCCATGTCAGGACCCCGCCCCGTCCGAGCAGCACGCGGTACGGAACTGAGCGCCCTGGGATGGCAGCAGGAAGCCGCCCTCCGGATGCTCCAGAACAACCTCGACCCCGAGGTCGCCGAGCACCCCGACAAGCTCGTCGTCTACGGCGGCACCGGCAAGGCCGCCCGCGACTGGCGCTCGTACGACGCCATGGTCCGCACGCTGCGCACGCTGAAGCAGGACGAGACGATGCTCGTCCAGTCCGGCCGCCCCGTCGGCGTCATGCAGACCCACGAGTGGGCCCCGCGCGTCCTCATCGCCAACTCCAACCTGGTCGGCGACTGGGCCAACTGGGAGGAGTTCCGGCGCCTGGAGGCCCTCGGCCTCACCATGTACGGCCAGATGACCGCCGGCTCCTGGATCTACATCGGCACCCAGGGCATCCTCCAGGGCACGTACGAGACCTTCGCCGCCGTCGCCGCGAAGAAGTTCAACGGCACCCTCGCCGGCACCATCACCCTCACCGCCGGCCTCGGCGGCATGGGCGGCGCCCAGCCCCTCGCCGTGACGATGAACGACGGCGTCGCCATCTGCATCGACGTCGACCCGCGCGCCATCGAGCGCCGCATCGAGCACCGCTACCTGGACGTCAAGGCCGACAACCTCGCCCACGCCCTCCGGCTCGCCGTCGAGGCCCGCGACGCCCGCCGCCCGCTCTCCATCGGCCTTCTCGGCAACGCCGCCGAGCTGCTCCCGCAGATGCTCGCCGAGGGCGCCCCGATCGACATCGTGACGGACCAGACCTCCGCCCACGACCCGCTCTCCTACCTCCCCGTCGGCATCGCCTTCGAGGACATGGCCGACGCGGCGGCGAAGGACCCGGCCGGCTTCACCCAGCGCTCGCGCGAGTCCATGGCCAAGCACGTCGAGGCCATGGTCGGCTTCATGGACGCCGGCTCCGAGGTCTTCGACTACGGCAACTCGATCCGCGGTGAGGCGCAGCTCGCCGGCTACGACCGCGCCTTCGCCTTCCCCGGCTTCGTCCCCGCCTACATCCGCCCGCTGTTCTGCGAGGGCAAGGGCCCCTTCCGCTGGGCCGCCCTCTCCGGCGAGGCCTCCGACATCCACAAGACGGACAAGGCGATCCTGGAGCTCTTCCCGGAGAACGAGTCCCTCCACCGCTGGATCAAGATGGCCGGCGAGCGCGTCCACTTCCAGGGCCTCCCCGCCCGCATCTGCTGGCTCGGCCAGGGCGAGCGCGACAAGGCCGGCGACATGTTCAACGACATGGTCGGCAACGGCACCCTCGCCGCGCCCCTGGCGATCGGCCGCGACCACCTCGACTGCGGCTCGGTGGCCTCCCCGTACCGCGAGACCGAGGCCATGCTCGACGGCTCGGACGCCATCGCCGACTGGCCGCTCCTCAACGCCATGGTCAACGTCGCCTCCGGCGCCTCCTGGGTCTCCCTCCACCACGGCGGCGGCGTCGGCATGGGCCGCTCCATCCACGCGGGCCAGGTCACGGTCGCCGACGGCACCCCGCTCGCCGGCGAGAAGATCCGCCGCGTGCTCACCAACGACCCGGGCATGGGCGTCATCCGCCACGTCGACGCCGGCTACGACATCGCCGAGCGGGTCGCCGACGAGAAGGGCGTCCGCGTCCCGATGCGCGAGGGCTCCGGCCAGGAGACCTCCGGCGCCGAGGCCTCCGCGTGAGCGACACCTTCCACGCCATGTGGCGTTCGCTGCGGCCCATCGGCCGCAGCGACGCCTCGGGCGGCTACCGCCGCTACGCCTGGACCGGGGCCGACGCCGACTGCCGGCTCTGGTTCCGGATGCAGGCCGAGGCGCGCCGCCTCGACGTCGAGACCGACCGGAACGGCAACCAGTGGGCCTGGCTCGGCGACCCGACGGCCGGCGACGCGGTCGTCACCGGCTCCCACCTGGACTCCGTCCCGGACGGCGGTGCCTTCGACGGCCCCCTCGGTGTCGTCTCGGCCTTCGCCGCACTCGACGAACTGCGCTCCCGCGGTGCCGTGTTCAAGAAGCCCCTCGCCATCGTCAACTTCGGTGACGAGGAGGGGGCCCGCTTCGGCCTCGCCTGCGTCGGCTCCCGCCTCACCGCGGGCCGGCTGACGAAGGAGCAGGCGTACGAGCTCCGCGACGCCGACGGGATCAGCCTCCCGCAGGCGATGGAGGCGGCGGGACACGACCCTTCGGCCATCGGCCCGGACCCCGAGCGGCTCGCCCGCATCGGCGCCTTCGTCGAACTGCACGTCGAGCAGGGCCGGGCCCTGGACCTGTCCGGCGACTCCGTCGGCCTCGCCTCCGCGATCTGGCCGCACGGCCGCTGGCGGTACGACTTCGCCGGTGAGGCCAACCACGCCGGCACCACCCGGCTCGTCGACCGCCGCGACCCGATGCTCACCTACGCGGAGACGGTCCTCGCCGCCCGCCGCGAGGCCGAACTCGCGGGCGCCGTCGCCACCTTCGGCAAGATCGCGGTCGAGCCGAACGGCGTCAACGCCATCCCGTCCCTCGTCCGCGGCTGGCTCGACGCCCGCGCCGCCGACCAGGGCGCGCTGGACAAGGTCGTCACGGGCATCGAGGCGGAGGCCCGCGCCTACGCCGAGCGCCACGGCATCGACCTCACCGTCGTCCGGGAGTCCTTCACCCCGGTCGTGGACTTCTCGCACGCCCTGCGCGACGAGCTGGCCCGCGTCCTCGGCGAGAAGACCCCCGTCCTCGGCACGGGCGCGGGACACGACGCCGGAATCCTCTCCGAATCGATCCCGACCGCCATGCTGTTCGTACGGAACCCCACCGGCGTCTCGCACTCCCCGGCCGAATTCGCGGCCGAGGACGACTGCGTGGCCGGGGTCCTCGCACTCGCCGACGTACTGGAGGACCTGGCGTGTCGCTGACGACGTACTGGCTGGAGCACGCCTGGCTCGACACGAACGTCGAGCCGGGCGTGACCCTGACCGTGTCCATCAGCGGCTCCGCCGCGGGTCCGGCGGACGGCCGTATCACCGCCGTCCGCACCGGGGTCGACACCCCGCCCCCGGGCGCGGTCGTCCTGCGCGGCCTGACGATCCCCGGCCTCTCCAACGCCCACTCGCACGCCTTCCACCGCGCCCTGCGCGGCACCGTCCAGGTCGGCTCCGGCACCTTCTGGACCTGGCGCGAGGTGATGTACACGGTCGCCCAGCGGCTCACCCCCGACAGCTACTTCGCGCTCGCCCGCGCCGTGTACGCGGAGATGGCGCTCGCCGGCATCACCTCCGTCGGAGAGTTCCACTACCTCCACCACGCGCCCGGCGGCAGCCCGTACGCCGACCCCAACGCGATGGGCGAGGCGCTGATCGCCGCCGCCGCCGAGGCCGGCATCCGCATCACCCTCCTCGACACCGCCTACCTCTCCTCCGGCTTCGGCGCCGCCCCCGACCGGCACCAGCTCCGCTTCTCCGACGGCACGGCGGAGAAGTGGGCCGAGCGGGTCTCGGCGCTCAAGGAACGGGACGGCGTCCGCGTCGGAGCGGCGATCCACTCCGTCCGGGCCGTCCCGGCGGACCAGCTCGCCACCGTGGCCCGCTGGGCGCAGGACAGGGAGGCCCCCCTCCACGTCCACCTCTCGGAGCAGACCGCCGAGAACGACGCCTGCCTCGCGGCGCACGGCATCACCCCGACCCAGCTCCTCGCCGAGCACGGCGTCCTCGGGCCCAGCACCACCGGCGTCCACAACACGCACCTGACGGACGGCGACATCGCCCTCCTCGGCTCCTCGACCACCGGCACCTGCATGTGCCCGACGACCGAACGCGACCTCGCCGACGGCATCGGTCCCGCGGTCGCCCTCCAGCGGGCCGGCTCGCCGCTCTCCCTGGGCAGCGACAGCCACGCGGTCATCGACCTCCTGGAGGAGGCGCGGGCCATGGAGCTGAACGAGCGCCTGCGCACCCGCACGCGAGGTCACTGGACGGCGGCGGCACTCCTGCGCGCGGCGACCGCCGACGGCCACGCGGCCCTCGGCTGGCCGGACGCGGGCACCCTGGAGGCCGGCGCGCTCGCCGACTTCACGACGATCGCCCTGGACACGGTCAGGACAGCGGGACCGCTACCGCGTCTGGCAGTCGAGACGGCGGTATTCGCCGCGTCGGCAGCGGACGTCCGTCACACGGTCGTGGCCGGCCGTCACGTCGTACGGGACGGGGTCCACCACTCCGTACCGGACGTGGCCGGCGCGCTCGCGGACTCGATCGCCGCCCTGCGCGGCTGAAGGAGACACCCCTCACCATGAACACCGGCCCCGCGGCGACGAACAACCCGGCGGCGAGCTCCGCCCCCACGAGCGCGAACAGTGCCGTGGCGACGACCGCCACCGCCATCGTCAACATCGCCAGTCTCGTCACGAACGATCCCTCCCTCGGTGATGGCAGCCGCCTGGGTCTGATCCAGGACGCGGCCGTCGTCATCGAGGGCGACCGTGTCGTCTGGGTCGGTGAATCCAGCAAAGCACCCGCCACTGACAACAGGGTCGACGCCGGCGGCCGGGCCGTGATCCCCGGCTTCGTCGACTCCCACTCGCACCTCGTCTTCGCGGGCGACCGCACCGCCGAGTTCAACGCCCGCATGTCGGGCCAGGCGTACGCGGCGGGCGGCATCCGCACGACGGTCGCGGCGACGAGGGCGGCGAGCGACGAGGCCCTCTCGGCCAACGTGGCCCGCTTCCTGCGGGAGGCCCTCCGCCAGGGCACGACCACCTTCGAGACGAAGTCCGGCTACGGCCTGACCGTCGAGGACGAGGCCCGTGCCCTGCGGATCGCCGCCGAGCACACCGACGAGGTGACGTACCTCGGCGCGCACATCGTCTCCCCGGACTACGCGGACGACCCGGCCGCCTACGTCGAGCTCGTCACCGGCGAGATGCTCGACGCCTGCGCCCCGCACGCCCGCTGGGTCGACGTCTTCTGCGAGAAGGGCGCCTTCGACGGCGACCAGGCCCGCGCGATCCTCACCGCCGGAAAGGCGAAGGGCCTGCACCCCCGGGTCCACGCCAACCAGCTGACGTACGGCCCCGGCGTGCAGCTGGCGGTGGAGCTGGACGCGGCGAGCGCCGACCACTGCACCCACCTCACCGACGCCGACGTCGACGCCCTGGCCTCCGGGAACACGGTGGCCACCCTCCTGCCCGGCGCCGAGTTCTCCACCCGCGCCGAGTGGCCGAACGCCCGCCGTCTCCTGGACGCGGGCGTGACCGTCGCCCTCTCCACGGACTGCAACCCGGGCTCGTCCTTCACGTCCTCCGTCCCCTTCTGCATCGCCCTCGCGGTACGGGACATGGGCATGACCCCCGACGAGGCCGTCTGGTCCGCCACGGCCGGCGGCGCGGCGGCGCTCCGCCGCACGGACGTCGGCCGTCTGACGGCCGGCTCCCGCGCCGACCTCGCCGTCCTCGACGCCCCCTCCCACGTCCACCTGGCGTACCGCCCGGGCGTGCCGCTGGTCGCCGAGGTCTGGCGGAAGGGCGTCCGCACGGTCTGACGTACACACGACGAGGCGTCAAAGCGACGCAGCGGCGGTGGGTCGGCTCGCACGTACCGTTGAGTACCGGTACTCATGTGGCCGGCCCGCCGCCGCTCGCATGATTCCTGCATGAGAAGTCGGAACCGCCTCGCGAAGATCGTCCTGGCCGCCGCGCTCGGCAGCATGGCCCTGACCGCCTGTGGCACGGCGGACGCCACCGGCAAGCCGCCCGCCAAGGCGTCCGCCGTGGCCGTCGGCGCCTCGGCGAAGCCGAAGCCCGCCACCACGCCGACGCCGACGCGGTCCCTCCCCTCGGACGGCCTGGCGGAACACCCCGACCCGTTCGCGCGCTTCCTGGCCCTGAACTCCCGCGTGCTGGACGGTTGTGTGCCCGGTGGGCTGCCCGAGCCGCCCTCCCTGGGCCCGGAGGAATCGGTCCCGCCGCAGAACCGGCCGGGTCAGCCGATGCCGGAGGAGCCGGAGGAGCTCCCGTTCCCCACGGACTTCCCGCCGCCGCCGCCCGCCCCGGAGCCGGCCCCCACCAAGTCCGGTCCGGTCGAGGAAGTTCCGCTGACCGACGTCGAGAAGTGCGCCGGCGACGCGCACGCCGAGCGCGTCCGCACGGCGTTCGACGACGCGGCCCCGGCCGACTACCCGGCGCTGCAGAAGAAGCTGACGAGCCTGGACTACCCGCCGTCGTTCATCAACCGGATGCCGGACCAGGGCGGCTCGCCCCGGGCCCGGATCGACCTCCGCTTCATGGGCGGCCGCCTGGTCCTGGACGTCACGGGGACCGACCGTGGGGTCACAGCCGAACCCTTCGGAGCTCCTGATGCGGAAGACGTCCGGATCACCGAGGTGAAGCGGAAGCCGTAGCCAGGCCGGCGACCAGCTCCGGCGCTCGTCCAGCGCGTACACGGCCGCGGTCCTGCCCCGCCCGATGATCTTCAACTTCCCTTCCCCGCCCCTCTCTTGTCCGTCCCCGCCCCTGCGTGACGGCCGCTTCACAGTGCGGTCACGGAATGGCCGAGTATGCCTGCCGAGGAGGGGTTCGGACCGGTACCGTCCTGTCCTGGCAGTACTCAGGGGGTAGACCGGGGGGTCGGCAAGGTGAGTGCTTTTCGTGTGCGGATCGTGCGGCCGGGGGAGCTGGGCGAGCGCGAGATGGCGGCGTGGCGGGAGCTGCGCGCCAAGTCCGGATCGCCCGCGAACCCCTTCATGGAGCCGGAGTTCACGCGCGCGGTCGCCGAGGTGCGGCCCCGCTCGCGGGTCGCCGTCTGGTGGGAGGGCGACGAGCCGGTCGGCTTCTTCCCGTACGAGAAGGGGCCGTTGGGGCAGGGCCGGGCCATCGGCTTCGGTGTCTCCGACAGTCACGGTGCCGTTCTGCGCCCCGGACTGCGGCCCGGTGCACGCGCGTTGCTGCGCGCCTGCGGGGCCGCGGTGTGGGAGTTCGACAACCTGGAGGCCGGCCAGCCCGTCTTCGAAGGCGCCGCCACCGAGTCCTTCGCCTCGCCCGTGATCGACATCGGCGAGGGGTACGCGGCCTACGAGGCGCTGCTGCGCGTCCAGTCGCCCAAGTTCCTCAGGACCACCCTCGCCAAGGAGCGCAAGCTCGGCCGCCAGGCGGACGGCGAGGTGCGCTTCGTCTTCGACGAACGCGACCCGGCCGCCCTGCGCACCCTCATGGAGTGGAAGTCCGCCCAGTACCGCAGGACCGGACGCGGCGACCGCTTCGCCAAGGAGTGGATCAGCACCCTCGTCCGCCGCCTCCACGAGCAGCGCACGCCCGGCTGCTCCGGAGTCCTGTCCGTGCTGTACGTGGGGGACCGGCCCATAGCCGCCCACTTCGGGCTGCGGTCCGCGACCGTGCTCTCCTGCTGGTTCCCCTCGTACGACCCCGAGTTCGCGAAGTACTCGCCCGGCCTCGTCCTCCATCTGCGCATGGCCGAGGCCGCGGCCGCCGCCGGGATCGGGATGCTCGACCTGGGGCGCGGCGCCGCCGAGTACAAGGACGCGCTGAAGACGGGCGAACTGACGGTGTACGAAGGGGCCGTCTTCGTCCCGGGTGCGCGCGCCGCCCTGCACTGGCTCGGGCGTGAACCCGCCCGGCGCGCCCACCGTTTCGTCCGCGACCGTCCGGCCCTCGCGGCCCGGGCCCGCACCACCCTCAACGGCCTCGCCCGGCTGCGGGGCAACCGATAGCCCTCGCTCCTCCCCGTCCGCGCCGGTTCCGCCCCGCCGACGCCCCTCCCCCGCCGCCGAGCCCGCCGCCGTACTCCCCTGAGGGATCCCCATTGAGCAGCCGATCGAGCAGTCGTCCCGACCGCCCCGTCCCCCCTCCCCGTGCCGTCTCCGTCGCCGAGCTCGATCTCGACGCGCCCGACGGGCCGGTCGTCGGCCTGCGGCCCGCGCCCGGCGGGCCGCCCCTGGCGACGGGCGACGTGTACGCGCTCGTACGGCTCCGGGGCCGGCCCGCCGCCACCGTCATCGGGACCGTCGCGGAGGGCGAGGACCCCGAGGAGGTGCTCGGGGCGCTCGCGCGCGGGCGGGTCGAGGACGCGGCCCGGCCCCGTACCGAGGCCGAACACCTCGCCGCCGCACGCCCGTCGGCCAGGCCGGACCTTCTCGCGGCGGCCCGCAAGGGGCTCACCCCGCCCCGTACCTCCGTCGTCGTCGCCACCCGCGAGCGCCCCGAGCAGCTCGCCCGCGCGCTCGACTCGCTGCTCGCCCAGGACCACCCCGACCACGAGCTGATCGTCGTCGACAACGCGCCCCGCACCACCGACACGCACGACCTCGTCACGGGGAAGTACGCCGACCGCGTCCGGTACGTCCGTGAGGACACCCCCGGGCTCGCCGTCGCCCACAACACCGGCGCCGCCGCGGCCGAAGGCGAGGTCCTCGCCTTCACCGACGACGACGTGATCGCCGACCCGCACTGGCTGACGGCCCTCACCGAGCCCTTCGCCGACGACCCCGGCCTCGGCTGCGTCACCGGCCTGATCCTGCCCGCCCGGCTGGGCACTCCCGCCCAGGTCCTCCTCGAATCGCACGGCGGCTTCGCCAAGGGCTTCGCGCCCCGCCTCTACGACCCCGCCCGGCCGCCCGCCGACGAGCCGCTCTTCCCGTTCACCGCGGGCAGCTTCGGATCCGGCGCCAACATGGCCTTCCGGGCGGAGGCACTGAAGAAGGCCGGCGGCTTCGATCCGGCGACCGGCACCGGGACCCCGGCCAGGGGCGGCGACGACCTGTACGCCTTCGTCGCCGTCCTCTCCGCCGGCTTCCGGCTCCGCTACACACCCGAGGCGCTCGTCTGGCACCACCACCGCGAGACCTGGCAGGACCTGCGGAACCAGGCGTACGGCTACGGCGCCGGCCTCACCGCGTACCTCACCGCGACCCTCCTCCGCCGCCCCCGCACGCTGCCCGCGCTCCTGTCCCGGCTGCCGCGCGGCCTGGCGTACGCGCGGACCATGACCGCCCAGCGGGGGGAGGCCGCCGAGGGCGGAGTCCCCGGCGAGCACGGCACCCAGCACCACCCCTGGCCCCGCAGCCTGTCCCGACTGGAGCGGCGCGGCATGCTCTACGGCCCGATCGGATACGCGAAGGCCCGGGCGAAGGCCCGCGTCCAGGCCGGTTCGCGGAAGGCGGCTGCCCGATGACGAGCGCACCCGTCTCCACCCGCATACCCGTCCTCCTCTACCACGCCGTGATGGACGACCCTCCGGGGTGGATCGCCGAATTCACCGTCTCCCCGAAGGAGTTCGCCTCCCAGCTCGACGCGATCGTCGCCAGCGGACGCACCGCGATCACCGTCGGCGCCCTCGCCGCACACCTCGCCACCGGCACCCCGCTGCCGCCCCGCCCCGTCGTCCTCACCTTCGACGACGGCTTCGCCGACCTCGTCGGACCGACGGCCGAGGCGCTCGCCTCCCGCGACCTGCCGTCCACCGCGTACCTCACCACCGGGGCCGTCACCCCCGGCCGGCCGTGCCTCCTCCCGCCCGCGCCGATGATGACCCTCTCCCAGGCCCCGCGTCTGGAGCAGTACGGGATGGAGGTCGGCGCCCACACCGTCACCCACCCGCAGCTCGACACGCTCACGCCCGGGCTCCTGCGGCGCGAACTGCGCGAGGCGAAGGCGGTCCTTGAGGACGTCCTCGGGCACGAGGTCCGGCACCTCGCCTACCCGCACGGCTACAACAGCCCCGCCGTGCGCCGGGCCGCCGCGGCCGCCGGCTACACCTCGGCCGTCGCCGTCCGGCACGCGCTCAGCTCCGGGTCGGACGAGATCTACCGCATCGCCCGGCTCATCCTGCGCCGCGGGCACACCGTCGCCGACATCGAGCAGTGGATGGAGGGGCGCGGAGCGAAGGCCGCGCCGTACCCGGACTCGCTGCCGACGGTCGGCTGGCGGATGTACCGCAGGGCCCGCGCCGTGCTCAACGGGCCGGAGTTCGCGGGCTGAGCCACGGCGCCGCGGCGCCGCGCAAGATCATCAACTCCCCCATCCGGGACGAGAGTTGAATCCGGGTGCAAATCCGAAGTACGTTCCCTTGCTTCACCAAGGGGACAGGGACAGTGGGGGGAGAGCCGCCTTGCAGCAGGACCGTCTGCCGACAACACCGGTGACCGGGGGCGACGGCGTGCCGCCGCAGCCCTCCGCGCAGGACCGCGAGGCCACGGAGCCGGAAGCGGCCCGCCCGGATGCCGGGGCGGCAGTCCCCGCCCCCCGGTCCCGGTCCGGCCCCCTCGCCGCACTCCGCACCCCGGCCGCCGCCAACCTCGCCCCGCTGCTCCTCGCCGCCGCGCTCTGGCTCTGGGCGCTGCCCCACATCGACTTCCGGAGCATCGAGGAGTTCGGCCTCCTCGACCGCTTCCCCCTCGGCTTCTACGCCGCCCTCGCCGTCCTGACCGGCGGCTTCGTCCTCACCCTCCGCCGCGCCGGCACCGCGCCCCTCTGGCCCGCCACCTACTGCGCGGCCATGCTCGTCGCCCTCAAGGCGCCGCCCGCGATCCTCTACGACACCGTCCGCTACGCCTGGGCGTCCAAGCACGACGCGATCATCAGCCGGCTGCTCACCGAGGGCACCGTCCACCCCGGGCGCGAGCTCTCCGGCGGCATGTCCGCCTACGACCAGTGGCCCGGCTTCTTCTCCCTCGACGCGGCCCTCGTCCGCGCCTTCGGCGTCGACGCCGCCGCCTCCTTCATCAACTGGGCCCCGGTCGCGCTCGGTCTGCTCACCGTGCCCGTCCTCATCCTCGTCTACCGCACGTTCAGCGACGACTGGCGGCTCGTGTGGACCGGCGTGTGGATCTTCCAGCTGGCGAACTGGGTCGGCCAGGACTACCTCTCCCCGCAGGGCTTCTCCTACCTGCTCTACCTCACCGTCTTCGCCGTCGTCGTCCGGCACTTCGTCCTGCCCGGCTCGGCGGGCGCGCTCCGCGACCGCTCCGCGCTCGACCCGGCCGCCGCGGCCGTCCCGCCGCCCACGACGACCCGGCAGCGCGCGGTCGCCGTCCTCTTCCTCGTCCCGGTCATCGCCACCATCAACGCCTCGCACCAGCTCACCCCCGTGATGCTGTGCGCGAGCCTCTTCGCCCTCTGCCTCACCCGCCGCTACCGCAACCTCGGGCTCCTCGCCACCACCGGCCTGATCATGCTGGCCTGGAACCTCACCATGGGCCGGGAGCTCTTCCTGGAGACCCTCGGGACCCTGCGCGAGAAGGCCGGAGACCTCCTCGGCAACTCCCGTCCCGGCTTCGCCGGCGACCCCACGGGCCCCGGCCCGGAGCTCGTCGGCAGCGCCAACATCCTGATGGTCCTCGCCCTCGGCGGGCTCGCCGCCGCCGCCGTACTCCTCCGCCGCAGGCTGGCCCGCAGCGCCCTGCCGCTGATCCTCGCCGCCGCGGCGCCCCTGCCGATGTTCGCCGTCAACGACTACGGCGGCGAGATGATCTTCCGGGTCTACCTCTTCGGCCTGCCCGGCGCGGCCTTCTTCGCCGCCGCCGCGCTCGTCCCCGCCGTCGGGGCCGCGAGCCGGGCCGCCGCCATCGCCCGCCGTACCGCCTCCGTCGCCCTGCCCGTCACGCTCGTCGCCCTGCTCGCCGGCTTCCTGCCCTCGTACTACGGCAAGGAGGGCATGCACTACGCGCCGCCCGGCGAGACCGCGCTCACGCGCCGCGCCTTCGACCGGGCGCCCGAGGGGGCGCTGATCCTCGCCGCGACCGGCGCCTTCGCCGACTCGTACTACCGCTACGACCACTACGAGCGCTGGTTCTTCACCGAGCAGGAGGTCGACGAGAACCTCCGCATGCTGAAGGACCCCGCCGGCTACCTCGCGGGCGGCATCCCCGCGGGCCGCCCGGCCTACGTGATCCTCACCCCCACCCAGGGCGAGGCCGTCATCGGCGAGGGCTACCTCCCGGAGGGCGGCTTCGACACCCTCAAGGACGCGCTCAAGCGGTCCCCGCTCTTCGAGGTCGTGGAGGAGAACCGGTACGGACTCGTCCTCCGCTACCGCCCCACCACCTAGGGCCGTGGCCCGCTCGCCCGTCCCACCACCCAGGGCCCGTCCCATCCGCCCGGCACCGCAGTCCGACCCGTCCGCACCCGAAGGAGCAGGTACCCCATGGCCGCCAGCCCACGCCTGACCCCACGAGTCCAGCGCAGAGCCGCCCTCGCGGCCTCCGGATGGGTCGCCCTCGCCGCGACCGCGCTCCCCGGTGGCTCCCCGCTGCGCTGGATCCCCGTCCTCGCCTTCGTCGTCCTCGCGCCGGGCCTCGCCCTGCTGCTCCCGCAGCCCCTCGGCCTGCGCCCCGGCGCCCGCCTGGAGGCCCTGGCGCTCGCCGCGCCCGTCAGCCTCTCCGTGGCCACGCTCGTCGCGACCACCCTCTTCCTGACGAAGGCGTTCTCGCTCACCGTCTTCCTCGCCGCCCTCGCGCTCTTCGTGACCGTCGCCGCCATCCTGCCCGGCGTGCCGCTGCCGGCCGCCACCCGTGGCGCCGTCGAGCGCGACAGCGCCCGCACGTCCGGGCGCGGCGCCGGGGGCACGTCCCCGCTCGCCGCCCGGTTCCGTAAACGAAGGCCTGGCGGGGGCCGGTGAACGGGCGGCACGCCAAGGGCGGCCCCTGGACCCGGATGGCCGTCGCGCTCGCCGCCGTCGGCGCGCTGATCGCCGGCATCGGGGTCTGGATCACCCTCTCCGAGGACGACGACCGCTGCGCGCCCGACGCCTCGCTGGTCGCACCGTGCGGCGCCTGGTGGGGTGCGTACATCCCGTACGACGAACACAGTTCGCTATCCCGGCCGGTGTACGCCTTCGAGAAGAAGATCGGCCGCAAGCTCGACCTCGTCTACACGTACCACGACATGTCCGGGAGCAAGGCCGACGGCGAGCTGCTCACCCCCGACGAGCGGGAGCTCGGCCGGGACCGACTCCTCATGCTGGCCTGGGAGTCCACGGTGTGGACCGAGAAGCACCACGCCAACTGGACCGAGAGACAGCTCGGCTGGAAGAACATCGCCGCCGGGACGTACGACACCTCCGTCATCGACCCGCAGGCCCTGCGGCTCAAGGAGTACGGCAAGCGGGTCTTCTTCTCCTTCGACCAGGAGGCCGACTTCCGCATCGAGCAGGGCGCCGGCACCCCGGAGGAGTACGTCGCCGCCTACCGCCACGTCCGCGACCGCTTCGAGAAGCTCGGCGTCACCAACGTGGTGTGGGTCTGGACCGTCTCCGGCTACCTCGGCAACTCCGCCCTGATGAAGCGGCTCTACCCCGGCGACGCGTACGTCGACTGGATCGGCATGGACCAGTACAACTACTACCTCTGCCACAAGTCGCCGAACTGGCTCGACTTCGACAGGAGCCAGCGCCCCAGCTACGACTGGCTGCGGAAGAACATCTCCGCCGACAAGCCCGTCATGCTCTCCGAGTTCTCCACCGCCCCCGACCCGAAGCGGCCCGAGCGGCAGCGCGACTGGTACACCGCGATCCCGAAGGTGGCGCCGACGCTGCCGGACGTGAAGGCGTACGTGCACTGGAACCGCGCGGTCCCCGGGCCCGGCTGCGACCTGACCATCGACTCCGGTCCCGGTCTCGAGGGCTACCGGATCGCCGGCCAGGACCCGTACTTCAAACAGCCCCTGCCGCGCCGCTGAAGCCCCCGGCGGCGGGGGCTCAGCGGCGGCCCGCCGCCAGGCCGCGGAAGGCGCAGACCGCCATCGTGGCCCCGGCAAGGCCCAGGAAGAGCGGGAGCGGGGCGGCGGCGAAGGCCTGCTGCCCCGCCCACCCGCCCCAGACGAGCACCCACACCACACCCGCCGTGACCCGCTCGCCCACGCCCAGCACGCGCAGCAGCAGGGCCGCGAGCAGCAGGCACAGCGCCTGGAGCACGATCGGCGTCACCGCCGCCGCCGGCCCCGCCGCCTCGCCGAGGAGGTCCGCACCCGGGCCGCCGGCCGCCGCGGGCCGCAGCCCCAGCAGAGGCGGGGCGGTGTGCAGGGCGAGGAACGTGGCGAGCAGGACCGTTCCGGCGAACGCCGGCCGGAAGGCGCGGAGACCGACTGCGGCGCCCTGGAGGGCGACGAGCAGCAGCCCCGCGAAGAGCGTGACGGGCGGGAGCGCGGTCAGCAGGCCGGTCCCGGAGAGCCGCTCCACGTCGAGCGCGCCGGAACCCGCGAGCGGGAACCAGAAGAGTCCGGCGGCGAGCCCGAGGCACAGCCAGAGCCCCAGCCGGAGGCGGGCCGCGGAGGTCCCCTCCGGCGCGGGGATCCGGTCCGCCCCCCGCGCGCCCGCCTGCCCCGCACGAGCCGGCGGCCGCCCCGGGACGGCCGCCGGCTCGTCCGTGCGCTGCCGGGGTACGTACACGGGGATGCCGAACGCGGGCGTCACCGACTCGTGCGTCCCGCGCAGATAGGCGCTCTCCCGCGCCCAGTTCGTGCCGTACCCGTCCTCCGCGCGCTCCTGCACCCGCGCGGCGGACCGGGAGCCCTCGGCCGGTGCCCGGCCCTTGAGGACGGCCCGCAGACCCGGCACGCACACGACCGCCATCAGCGTCATGGAGCCGAGGACGGCGTACCCGGCCCCCGCGATGCCGTACGGCCCGAGGAGGAAGACCGCGCTGCCGAGGACCAGGACACACATCGCGCCCTGGAGCGCGGCGAGCATGCCCGTACGGCCCTGGACGCGCAGCACCCCGATGTACAGCTCGACGGCGACCCGGGGGAGCGCGGCGGCGGCGAGCAGCCGCAGCACGGTGGTGCCGTTCTCGGCGTACTCCTCGCCGAAGGGCGTGAGCAGCACCGGCGCGAGCACGACGAGCACGAGCACGACGGGGACGAGCAGCAGCACCATGCGGCGCAGCGCGCCCCGGACGCCCTCGGCGAGGGACTCGGGGCTGTGCGAGGCGTGCGCGGTGAGCGAGGAGGCCATGTTGATGGCCATGAACTCCATCGTGCCGCCGACGGTGTAGGCCGTGTAGAAGAAGGCGTTGTGGGCGGCGTCGAAGCGGACGGCGACCATCATCGGAAGCAGGCTGATCATCAGCAGGCTGAAGATCGAGCCGACGGAGTCCCCGGCGAGGAAGCGGCCGATCTCGCGCAGGGTGGGCGGCTCGCGGTCCCGGTCGGCGTGTGCCTGCCGGGGGATCAGGTGCCGGAAGACGAGCCAGCCGAGCGGCACCACGGAGAGCACGATGGCCGCGGCCCAGGAGACGAAGACGCCGAGCACCGGCAGGCCGACGGCGAGGACGACGAGCAGGACGAGCTTGCCGAGCGAGAAGACGGCGTTGCCGACGGGCACCCAGATGGCCCGTCTGAGCCCGGTGAGGACCGCGTCCTGGAGGGTGAGCAGGGCCCAGCCGATGCTGGCGGCGGTGAAGAAGATCCCGGCGGACACGGTGCCGAGCGGGGCGTACGAGGGTCCCCACCAGTCCAGGGTGAGCAGGAAGACACCGCAGGCGACGCCCACGACGGCCGTGCTGACCAGGTACAGGCGGACGACGAGCGGCCCGGTGGCCCGGCCGGCCCGGGGCACGTACCGGACGACGGCGCCGGTCAGTGTCGTCGCCGTGAGGGAGGCGAGCATCCGTTGGGCGGCGATGGCGGCGGAGCCCTGGCCGACCGCCTCCTCCGTGTAGTAGCGGGCCGCGACCAGCCAGAAGCCGAGCCCGAGGGCGGCGGAGACGCCGGTGGAGAGCATGAGCGCGTAGGCGTTGCGGAACATGGAGTTCTCGCCGGAGTCGCCGGAGGCGGCCTTGGCTTCCGTGAGGTCCTTGCCGGCGGGTTCCGCCACGGCGGCGGCCGGAGGCTCCCCGGCCGCCGGATCGTCCGTCGCCCGCAGTCGTACGGTGTCGGTCACCGGGCGCCGCCGGGGGCCTCCGACAGGCGCGCGGGACGGGCCCCGGCCGCGCGCAGCACGCCCAGGACCTCGTCGGCGCGGCGCGGGTCCACCGGCAGGGCGTGCCGGGCGAAGCGGGCGGCGGCCGCCGGCGCGGGGGAGAGGTCGGTGAACGCCTCGCCCGCGTAGCTGTCGAGCGGCGGGTCGTAGACGTAGCCGGTGGTGATCCGGTGCCGGGCGAGGGCGGCGATCGCCGCGTCCCGGTCCTCGACGAGCAGCGGCACCCGGAACAGCGGCTGGGCCGGCTCGTCCGTGGCCGACGGCGTGCCGTACTCGCTGGCCAGGAGCCGGGCCGTGCCGGCGCGGTGGGCGGCGAGGACGCCGTCGAGCCGGGCAAGCCGGCGGGTGGTGCGACGGAGCCGCCCGGAGCCCGGCCGGAGCCGGTAGGCGTGCATGTCGACCCGGACCCAGGAGTGGAAGGGGGCGAGCGCGGGCGCGGCCGGCAGGGCCCGCCGCAGCTCGTCGGCGCGGAGCGGCATCCGGATCTCCTCGCGCTCCTCCATCCCGAGCAGCCGTACCGCCGCGCGCGCGGGCCGGACGAGGCGCGTCCCGCGCAGGGCGGCCTCCACGTACGGCCGCGCCAGGTAGGCGAGTTCGTCGACGGTGCGGGAGGGGTGCAGCAACTCGTCGCGGGCGGTCGTGAGTTCCGCGCGCAGCTTCGGGTCGGCGAGGGCGAGGAAGCCGCCGGTCTTGGCGCCGGTGTGCTTCGAGAGGCTGAAGACGGAGGCCTCGCCGTACGTGCCGACGGGGCGCCCGCCGACCGTGGAGCCGATCGCGTGGGCGGCGTCCTCGATCAGCGGGATGCCGAGCCGGTCGCAGTGGGCCCGCAGCTCCGGTGCCGGGTCGGGATTCCCGTACAGATTGGTCGTGAGGACCGCGGACAGGCCGCGCCAGACGGACTCGGGTACGGCCGCCGTGTCGATCGACCCGTCCCGGGGGTCGAGCGGCGCCTGCACCGGGCGGAGCCCGGCGGCGAGCACGACGAAGAAGATGACGTCGTCGTTGACCGGTGACATGAGCACCCGGCCGCCGGGCTCGCACCAGTGGCGCAGCGCGAGGTAGAGCCCGAAGCGGCACGACGGCACGTAGAGGCACTCTCTGCCCCCGAGCCGGTCGCGCATCCGCCCTTCCAGTTCCGCGTACGCAGAAACCATGTGATTCCCCCCTGAATCCCCGGGCTCAATGTGGCCCAATCCGGACGGCACGTCAACAAGGCCCTCCGGCAGCGCGGTTGGCGTCGGCCAGGAGCCTTCCGTGCGGTCGTCCGGGGTGGCGTCCGGCGGTACGAAAGGGGCCCGTTCCGGGTCGGTCGACCGTGAACGGGCCCTTTCCGGAGCCATTTTGGCGGTTCGGGGCAGTCCGTGGAGGTCATTCCTCCAGAGTCAGGCCGCGACGCAGCCGGGCGAGGGTGCGGGCGAGCAGCCGGGACACGTGCATCTGCGAGATCCCGAGCTCCGTGCCGATCTCCGACTGGGTCATGCCGGAGACGAAGCGGAGGGAGAGGATGAGCCGGTCGCGGGCGGGCAGGGAGGCGATCATCGGCTTCAGGGAGGCGACGTACTCGATCCCGGTGAGCCCGTCGTCCTCGTAGCCGATCCGGTCGGCGAGGGTGGTGTCCCCGCTGCCCGCGTCGTCCTCCTCGGTCTTGGCGTCGAGCGAGCTCGCCGTGTAGGCGTTGCTGGCGGTCATGCCCTCGACGACCTCCTCCGGGGAGATCCCGAGCTCCTCCGCGAGTTCGGCGACGGTCGGGGCGCGGTCGAGGCGCTGGGCGAGCGCGTCACCGGCCCGCGCGAGGTCGAGGCGGAGCTCCTGGAGCCGGCGCGGGACGTGCACGGACCAGGACGTGTCGCGGAAGAACCGCTTGATCTCGCCGATGATCGTCGGCATCGCGAACGTGGGGAACTCGACGCCCCGGGTCAGTTCGAAGCGGTCGATCGCCTTGATGAGGCCGATCGTGCCGACCTGGACGATGTCCTCCATCGGCTCGCTGCGGCTGCCGAACCGGGCGGCGGCGAACTTCACCAGTGCCAGGTTGAGTTCGACGAGGGTGTTGCGGACGTACGCATGGTCGTGGGTGCCCTCCTCCAGTTCGGAGAGGCGGGCGAAGAGCTGCTTCGAGAGGGCGCGCGCGTCGACCGCTCCGATGCGGTCGAGGGGCCCCTCGGGCAGGTGGTCGAGGGGGGTTACCGCCGACGGCGCGTCGGGGGTACGCGGGGCGTCGAGCCGGGGTGACATGGGTCTCCTTCATCGGTCTTCTGCTGCGGTTTGCGGCGCCTCCGAGGCCGGTCGTGTCGGGTGTCCTGTCAGGTGTTCCCCTCTAGCCCTACCTGGTGGACGCCGATGGTTGCAAGTGTCAATAGTCCGCTTTGGGTGGGTTTGTGGGGGCGATGTGTGCGCGGAAGGGGGCCCCGCTTGTAGGGTTCGAGGCACGTCAGTCGGCACCCGCGAGAGCGAGAAGAGGCACGGCCATGGACCGCCAGCACATCGGCAGCGCGCAGCCCGCGCGCCTGCGGGTCGAGGTCCGGACCGTGGGTGGGGGAAGCGAACTCCTCACCCCTGTGGGTGAGCTCGATCACCACACCGCCGAACTGTTGCGTGCGCCACTCGACTCCGCGCTCGACGCGGGCCGCCCGCGGCTCGTCATCGACTGCTCGGGTCTCGACTTCTGCGACTCGACCGGGCTCAACGTCCTGCTCGGCGCCCGGTTGCGGGCGGACGCGGCGGGCGGCGGGGTCCATCTGGTGGCGATGCGGCCCGCGGTCGCCAGGGTGTTCCGCATCACCGGCGCGGAGGCCGTCTTCACGCTGCACGACACGCTCGGCACGGCCCTCCCCGGCTGAGGCCGGAGAGAGTCCGTTCACTCCGTACGTACCACCCCTCTGTCTCGTCAATCGGTGAGGTGAAGCGCTGATGGACCAAGCTTCCGACGTCCGTACGCTCGCCCTCGGCGAGACCAGCGGCACCGTCCCGCTCGCCCGCGACTTCACGCGGTCGGCGCTCACGGAGTGGGGCTGGCTTCCGGCCGCCACCGCCGACCGCAGGGCCGCCGCCGAGGACGTCCTGCTCGTCGTCTCCGAACTGGTCACGAACGCCTGCCTGCACGCCGAGGGCCCCGAGCGGCTGCGCGTCCTGCGCGGCCCCCTGGTCGTACGCCTCGAAGTCACCGACCGCGGCGCCGGCCAGCCCGCCCCCCGCACCCCGCACCGCTCCGGCCGCCCCGGGGGCCACGGCATGTTCATCGTCCAGCGACTCTGCCTGGACTGGGGCATCGATCGCACCCCGGGCGCCCCCGGCAAGACGGTCTGGGCCGAACTGGCCGCACCCGCCTAGCATTTTCACAAGTTCACCGGTTCCTCTGCCTTCCCTCCGCAAGGCCCCGGGCGTACCTTGACGGCCAATCTGAAAGACCGTCAGTTACGTTGTGGTGAGGGGTGCTCGGGTGTCCAAGGTGCCGAACCGAAGGAGAACGGCCGCCGGTCTCACGGCGGCGGTCGCGGTGGCGGGCGCCGCCGTACTGACCGCCGCACCGGCCGCCCAGGCGACCGTCGTCGATGTGAACTACGCGTGCGTGACGAAGATCGGCCCGAAGGACGCCGTCTCGCCCGTCGACATCAAGGCCGTCAAGAGCGGCAGCGGCTACACGATCACGATGTCCTTCGAGAAGGGCGTCTCCGACAGCCCGATCGAGCTGGGCAAGGGCGTCATGACCCCGCGCGCCGAGCTCGTCCTCGGCGGGGCCGCGTCGGGCACGGTGAAGGTCAAGGGCACGCCGAACACGGCCGCCATACCGCCGGACACCCCGATCAAGATCGGCACGCTGACCGGGACGTTCACGCCGACGAAGAACGGCAAGGTCACCTTCACGGCCGGCACGCTCATCGTGCACGCCCTCGGCATGGACGCGGCCGAGTGCAAGCCGAAGAACAACCCCGCGCCCTCGCTGGAACTCGACGTGACGGGAGTCGCCGGCGACGACACCCCGCCGGCCGACGACGACAGCGACGACAACGGCTCCGGGTCCGAACTGCCCAAGACCGGCCCGCTCGACTCCGCCCTGGCCCTCGGGACCCTCGGCGGAACCGTCCTGCTGACCGGCGCCGCCGGAGTCCTCTGGCTCACGCGGCGCACGGCACGCTGATGCGGGCGGCGGCGACCCGCTCCGGGCTCCTCGCCGCCGCGGCCGCCCTCCTCGGCGCGGTCGCGGCGGCACCCCCGGCAGCCCAGGCCTGGACGGCGGCCCCCGCGGCCGGACGGCCGTACGCCTATCTGGAGGGCCCCGCGGGGAGCGTCCTCCAGGACAGCCTGTCGGTGACCAACCCGGGCGCGCGGCCGCTCACCGTACGGCTCACGGGCGAGGGCGCGCCGGTGGCCTTCGCCGCGCGGACCGTCACCGTGCCGGCCAGGACCCGGGCCGACGTGCCGTTCGCCGTGACCGTCACCGCGGACACCCCGCCGGGCGACCACCGCGGCACCGTGCGCGCCACGGCCGCCGGACGCGAGCTGAGCGTCGAGCTGCTCCTGCGGGTGAGCGGCCCGCGCCTCGTCGCGCTCACCGTCGAGGACGTCCGTGTCGACGAGACCACCGGCGCCCTCCGCTACACCCTGGTCAACCGCGGTACGACCGTCCTCGCCCCGACCCTCGCCGTCCGCGCCGAGGGCCTCCTCGGCACGGTCCTCGACCGGCCGGAGCGCGCCCTGCCGTTCACCCTGCGCCCCGGCGAGCGGGCCACCCGCACCGAACCCTGGCCGGACCCGCCCGCCCTCGACTCGGTCACCGTCCGGCTCACCGCCCGCGCCCCCGGCGCGCCCCCCGCCACCGCCCGCGCCGAGGCGGCCTTCGCCGAGTTCCCCGCCCTCGCGGGGGCGGCCGGGCTGCTCCTCGCGGCGGCGGGCGGCGGCGCGTGGGCGGTGCGGCGACGGGGCAGGGCCGGAAGCCGTACGGATGCGGGTCCCCGTACCCGTACCCCTGCCCCGCACGCGTCGACGGGAGCGACAACATGAGGCCGACGAGGCGGTCGCGTACGGCCGCGGCCCTGGTCACCGCCCTGCTCACGGCCCTCGCCCTCGCGCTGCCGCCCGCGGTCACCGCGACGGCCGCGCCCGGGCCCGTCGTCGAGCTCTCGGCGGCCGAGGGAGGCAAGGGCGGCACGGTGACCGTCAGCGGCAGCGGCTGGAAGCCGGGCGCGCTGCTCATGCTCCTGATCTGCGGCCGGTCCGCGCCCGGCAAGGGCGTCATCGGCGGCACCAACTCCTGCGCCAACAGCGAGGGCCGGGCCGCCACCGTCGACGCCAGGGGAGCGTTCAGCGCGAAGCTCCCGGTCGCCGAACCGCCCAAGCCCTGCCCCTGCGTCGTGCACGTGGCCGGCGTCACCGGCCAACAGGGCGCGGTCGACAAGGAGTTCACGGTCGCCGGGCACCCCACGGCACCGCTACCCGAGCCCTCGGGCAACGGCCGGCTCGCCGTCCTCGCGGCCGTCCGCCTCGACGGCTCCAGCGGTCTCCTCGTCTGGTTCGGGGCGCCGCCGCGCCGCGAGGTCGTCTTCACCGTCGGCAACCTCGGCTCGGCCGCCGTCAAGGACCCGGTCTTCGAGGTCGGCACGAGCCACGGCGTCTTCGCGCCGCAGTACGAGGAACGCCAGTGGCGCGGCACGATCGAACCCGGAAAGAAGGCCCTGGTCCGGCTCCCGGCCGAACTCACGGCGGGCGCGCACGGCGACTACCAGGTCTCCGTGCGGTACGCGGGCAAGGTCCTCGTCGAGCAGCCGTGGGGGGTGGGCCGCCCCTGGGGCGTGACGCTCTTCTGGGTGCTGCTCGCCGTCGTCGTGCCGGCCGCGCTGTTCCGGATCGGGATGGCGGTCGTGGACCGCGCCCGGCCCGCCGCGGGACGCCCGTCCGCCGGCCGCCCGGGCCTCCGCCTTCCCCGTACGGCCGCACCGCGCCGCCGTACCCGCACGTCCGTCCCCGCCCCCGCCACCGGGGACGCGAGGGACGACGAACCGGCCACGGTCCTGCCGTGGTTCAGCCCTGACTCCGCACCGTCAGCGCCAGAGAGCAGTCCGACGACGAAGGGACATGCGTGAGTACGCAACGGAGGATGAGCGCGGCCGGGGTCGCGCTGATGCTCGGCGGCGCGGGGATCCTGATTTCCGCCGGCCCCGCACAGGCCGCCGAGGTCTCGTACAAGACGGAGTGCATCCCGCCGTCCATCTCCGGGCTCCCGCCGGTGCAGGGCACCACGAAGGTGCTCATCACCGCACCGGCGGAGGCCAAGGTCGGCGACGAGGTCGAGATCGTCTGGAAGACGGTCCAGGCCGCCTCGAAGAACCCCGACGTGCTCGACCTCGGAGCGGACACCGTGAAGCCGAGCGGTGTCCTGAAGGTGGGCGGCGCGGGGAGCGGCACCGTCGCGATGGAGGGACCGCGGAGCAACCCGCCGATCCCCAAGAACAGTCCGATGGTGCTGCCCGAGATGAAGGGGAAGCTGAAGCTGACCGCGGCGGGCGACATCACGCTGACGCCCGACAAGTACACGATCAACGTGTCCAAGCCGCTGTCGACGGACACGAAGTGCGCACCGAAGGAAGCGGTCCCGGTCGCGGCGACGATCAAGGTCACGGCGGGCGGCGGCAGCAGTTCCGGGGGCAACAGCTC
Source organism: Streptomyces venezuelae (assembly GCF_008642375.1). Classification (NCBI taxonomy): domain Bacteria; kingdom Bacillati; phylum Actinomycetota; class Actinomycetes; order Kitasatosporales; family Streptomycetaceae; genus Streptomyces; species Streptomyces venezuelae. The sequence continues at coordinate 5,271,867 of NZ_CP029194.1, forward strand.
CGGCTCCACCACGACGACGGGTGGCAGCACGACCACGTCCGGCGGCAGCAGCACGACGACCTCCGGCAGCACCACCACCTCCGGCGGCAGCAGCACGACCACGTCCGGCGGCAGCTCCACCACCGAGGGACACACGGGCAGCGCCGGCACCGGCAGCTCGACGTCCACCTCCGGCAGCAGCACGACCACCTCTGGCGGAAGCTCCAGCTCGGCGTCCGGCGGCTCGGCCTCCGCCGGCGGCTCCACCTCCGGCGGCGGTGGCGGTCAGACCGACTTCCCCGGCAAGGAGGTGACCGTCGCCTTCACCTGCACGTCCCCCGGCCCGCCGAACATCAACTCCAAGGTGACGATCAGCGCGAAGAAGAACGGCGCCGTCTACGACCTCACGGTCAAGACGGCCAAGGGCGTCATGAACAGCCCCGCTCCCCTCCCCAAGGGGGCTCTCGTACCCTCCATGGCGGTCAGGATCGGTGGGGCGGACAGCGGCACGGTGAAGGTCACCGGCGCACCCAACCCCACCGCGGTCGCGGCGGGAGCTCCGGTGAGCCTGGAGGACATGAAGGGCACGTACAAGCCCGGCGCGACCGGGAAGTCCACGCTCAGTCCGGGTGCGCTGACCATCAGCGTCACGCTCGGCGAGGCGAAGATGGAGATCCCCTGCCAGGTCAAGGGAGCGGTGAACGCCTCCCTCGAGCTGGACACCAGCAAGCAGGCGGGCGGGGCGAGCGGCGGCTCCGACGGCGGTTCGAGCGCCTCGGGCTCGGGCTCCGGCTCCGGCGGCAGTGCGGCGGCCTCCGGCGGCTCCTCCGGTGAGAACCTCGCCGAGACCGGCTCCGAGAGCGACGGCGCCCTGCGCGCCCTCGCCCTGGTCGCGGGCACGGTCATCCTCCTCGGCGGCGCGGTGTTCACCTTCACCCCGTGGGCGCGGCTGAGGCGCTGACGACGCGGCAACGGCGAAGGCCGCCGCACCGAACCGGTGCGGCGGCCTTCGCGCGTACAGAAGGGCGAGCAGGTCAGTGGACGCTGCCCATGAGCCCCTGGACCTTCTTGCGGTACATGTAGATCGCGAAGCCTGCCGCGACGGCGAGCGTCGCCTGCATCGCGATGATCCCTGTGCCGTTGAGGTCGACTCCCGCGATGGAGAGCAGACCCGTGGTGCAGTCACCGGCGGTGACGGCGAGGAACCAGACACCCATCATCTGGGAGGCGTACTTCTTCGGCGCCATCTTCGTGGTGACGGAGAGGCCGACAGGGGAGAGGCACAGCTCACCGATGGTCTGGATCATGTAGATCGAGACGAGCCACATCGGGGAGACCATCGTGCCGTCGCCCGACATGTTCATCGGGACGATGAACACGAAGAAGGACGCGCCCACGAGGACCAGACCCATCGCGAACTTCACGATGGTGTTCGGCTCCTGGTTCTTCCGCGCCAGCCACAGCCACAGCCAGGCGAAGACCGGGGCGAGCGCCATGACGAAGAGCGGGTTCAGGGACTGGTACCAGGTGGCGGAGAAGCCGAGGCCGAAGACGGTGTCGGCGGTCTTGCTGTCCGCGAACAGCGACAGGGTCGAGCCACCCTGGTCGTAGATCATCCAGAAGATAGCGGCGGCCACGAAGAACCAGATGTAGCCGTTCACCTTCGACTTCTCGGACGAGTCGAGGTCCTTGTCGCGCCTGATGCGGGCCAGGACGGCGATCGGGATGAGCAGACCGGCGATCGTGAGCGGGACCAGGGCCCAGTTCAGCGTGTACAGGCCGAGGGCGACGACGACGCCGTAGAAGACGGCCACGACGACGGTGACGAGGGCGACCTTGGTGATGATCGCCTTGCGCTCGTCGGCCGAGAGCGGGTTCGGGACCTCGCTGCTCTTCGGGTTGAGGCTCTTGGCGAACCCGAGGAAGACGGCGAGACCGAGACCCATGCCGACCGCGGCGAGCGCGAAGCCGAGGTGCCAGTTGTATTCCTTGCCGATCGTGCCGATCAGCAGCGGGGAGACGAAGGCGCCGAGGTTGATGCCGACGTAGAAGAGGGTGAAGCCGCCGTCGCGACGCGGGTCCTCGGGACCGTCGTAGAGGTGACCGACCATCGTCGAGATGTTGGCCTTCAGCAGACCCGAACCGACGGCCACCAGCGCGAGGCCGACGAAGAACATCGCGGAGCCGGGCAGCGCCAGCGAGATGTGGCCCGCCATGATCACGAAACCGGCGATGGTGACGGTCTTGCGGGCGCCCCAGACGCGGTCACCGAACCAGCCGCCGGGCATGGCCATGAGGTAGACCATGGAGACGTAGACCGAGTAGATGGCCGTCGCGGTGGCGGCCTTCATGGCGAGACCGCCGCCCTGGCTTCCCACGGCGGCGTCGGCGCCGCCGGAGACCAGGTAGTACACCAGCAGGGCCCTCATGCCGTAGTAGGAGAAACGCTCCCACATCTCGGTGAAGAAGAGGGTGGTCAGGCCTCGGGGGTGGCCGAGGAACGTCTTCTGGTACCGGGGAACTCCGGTCGAAGCCGTCGTCAGGCTGGACGCCATGTCGATCCTTGCTCTGTCGGGACGCTCGCCTTGTGAGCGGGGTGCGCCCGGTGGGGGAGGCCGGCACCGGCGGAGCCGTTGGACTCCACCGGGATCCACGCCCCGGGCGCGTCTTCGCGTCCCGGAACCCGGCCCACAGGTCGTTCACCGTCTTTCGAGATCGGCTGGCCGACCTCACGCAGAAAGAGGACCTCGGCGCACGAAGCTGGCCAAAGGTCCCCGATTACCGCTACAGACGTCTCGCCACCATACGACACGACAGTGCCGGATATGGAAGGACTTGAGAGATGGATCACAGGCATTCATGCAACCACACAGGCTCATTCGAAGGTCATGAGCAGGATGCCCACAGGATCCCCAGGGGCAACCGGGGCCGGGCCGATCCCGCCACGACGCAGTGGCCGTGCGGACTACCATCACCCCATGACCCGTGTACTGCTCGCCGAGGACGACGCATCCATCTCGGAACCGCTGGCCCGCGCCCTGCGGAGAGAGGGGTACGAGGTCGAGGTCCGCGAGGACGGTCCGACCGCTCTCGACGCCGGACTCCAGGGCGGAGTGGACCTGGTCGTACTCGACTTGGGGCTGCCCGGCATGGACGGCCTGGAGGTCGCCCGCCGGCTGCGTGCCGAAGGTCACGCGGTCCCGATCCTGGTCCTCACCGCGCGGGCGGACGAGGTCGACACCGTCGTCGGGCTCGACGCGGGCGCCGACGACTACGTCACCAAGCCCTTCCGCCTCGCCGAACTCCTCGCCCGGGTCCGGGCCCTGCTGCGGCGCGGCTCCAGCGAGCCCGTCGCCGCCCCCTCGACGCACGGCGTCCGGATCGACGTCGAGTCGCACCGCGCCTGGATGGGCGACGAGGAGCTCCAGCTCACGGCCAAGGAGTTCGACCTGCTCCGGGTCCTCGTCCGGGACGCCGGCCGGGTCGTCACCCGCGACCAGCTGATGCGCGAGGTCTGGGACACCACCTGGTGGTCCTCCACCAAGACCCTCGACATGCACATCTCCTGGCTCCGCAAGAAGCTCGGCGACGACGCCGCCAACCCGCGCTACATCGCCACCGTGCGCGGAGTCGGCTTCCGCTTCGAAAAGAGCTAGGGAAGCGTCTTGCGCCGCCGTCTGATCAGTTCCACGCTCGCCGTGGTGCTCGTCGTCATCGCCGTCTTCGGCGTCTCCCTCGTCATCGTCGAGACCCGCACGATCTCCAGCAGCGCGCAGGAGAGCGTGGACTCGGAGGCGCTGAGGATCGTCTCCATCGTCGACAGCCGGCTCATCGGCGGCGAGCCGGTCAACCCGGACATCCTGGCCGAGCAGAGCGGCGCCAAGCGGTACGCCCAGATCCGTATCCCCGGCCGCGACACGATCGAGATCGGCACCCGCCCCGAGGGCGACGTCACGCGGGGCCTCGCGGAAGGGGAGCGCGGCGAGACCGTGATCGTCGAGGAGCCCCGCTCGGCCGTCACCGCCGAGGTCGGCCGCACCCTCCTGATCATCGGCGCGGTGGCGCTGCTCGCCGTCATCGCCGCCGTCCTCCTCGCCGTACGCCAGGCCGACAAGCTGGCGTCGCCGCTGACCGACCTCGCCGAGACCGCCGAGCGCCTCGGATCGGGCGACCCCCGGCCCCGGCACCGGCGGTACGGGGTTCCCGAGCTCGACCGGGTCGCGGACGTCCTCGACGCCTCCGCCGAGCGCATCGCCCGGATGCTCACCGCCGAGCGCCGGCTCGCCGCCGACGCCTCGCACCAGCTCCGTACGCCCCTCACGGCCCTCTCCATGCGCCTGGAGGAGGTGGCCCTCGCCGACGACCTGGACACGGTCAAGGAGGAGGCGACGATCGCGCTCACGCAGGTCGAGCGGCTCACCGACGTCGTCGAACGGCTCCTGACGAACTCCCGCGACCCCCGTACGGGCTCCGCCGTCGCCTTCGACCTCGACGAGGTCGTCAAGCAGCAGCTGGAGGAGTGGCGGTCGGCCTACCGCAGCGCCGGGCGGGCCATCGTGCACTCGGGGAAGCAGGGAATGCGGGCCGTCGGCACCCCGGGCGCGGTCGCCCAGGTCCTCGCGGCGCTGATCGAGAACTCACTCATGCACGGCGGCGGCACCGTCGCCGTACGGACCCGGGTCACCGGCAACCAGTCGGTGATCGAGGTCACGGACGAGGGCCCCGGCGTCCCGTCCGACCTCGGCGCGCGGATCTTCGAGCGGGCCGTGAGCGGCCGCAGCTCCACAGGGATCGGCCTGGCCGTCGCCCGTGACCTGGCGGAGGCGGACGGCGGGCGCCTGGAGCTCCTCAAGGAGCACCCGCCGGTCTTCGCGCTCTTCCTGAGCCGAGAGGTCAGGAGCGTCTCGGACGACGCGCGGGAGCGCCCCGTCAGGTGATCGGACGCGGTCGGGCCGGCGGCGGGAGTCAGACGCGGTCGGGCTGGCGGCGGGCCGGCTGGCGCGGCGGCTGCTCAAGGAACGATTCGGCGGCCTGCACGGCTTCCTTCGCGGGCAGCGCGCGGAACACCCACGTGCGGTACGACCAGAAGCGGAACAGCGTCGCGACGCCGATGCCGAAGAACTTGAAGAAGTTGCTCGCGAGCGGACCGTCCCAGCCGAAGCCGTACGTCGCCGCGTACAGCAGACCGTTCTGGATCACCAGACCGATCAGGCTGAAGAGGAGGAAGAGCGACATCTCCTTGGTGCGGCTGCTCTTGTCCCGGTCGCGGTACGTGAAGTAACGGAACCCCACGTAGTTGAAGGCGATCGCGACCAGCGTGGCGATGATGCTCGCGCGCACGACCGGCAGGTCCGTGAAGTGCCGTACGAGGTTGAACACCCCGAGGTCGACCAGAACACCGACAGCCCCCACTGCCCCGAACTTGGCGACCTCACGGAAGAGCCCGTTGAGTCGCATGCGCAGCGCGCCGGGTTCACTCATGGTGATGGGCCTGTCCCGTTCGTCCGGGTGACGTCCGGGCGACGTCAACCCAACCATGCTAACCAGACCCCCTGTCACCCGCCCGGGTACCTCGCAAACCACGGGGAAAGCCGGTTCTCACCTGCGCTGTCCTTGTCGCAAACCACAGGCGGACGAGTGTTCCCTGATGGTGCGGATACCCTAAGAGGGTGACGTTCCCCGTAGTAGGCATGGTCGGCGGCGGGCAGCTCGCCCGTATGACCCACGAGGCGGGCATCCCCCTCGGCATCAAGTTCAAGCTCCTCAGCGACACCCCGCAGGACTCCGCGGCCCAGGTGGTGAGCGAGGTCGTCATCGGCGACTACCGCGACCTGGACACGCTGCGTGACTTCGCGCGCGGATGTGACGTGATCACCTTCGACCACGAGCACGTCCCCACGGAGCACCTGCGAGCCCTGGAGGCGGACGGCATCCCCGTCCGGCCGGGGCCCGACGCGCTGGTGCACGCCCAGGACAAGGGGGTGATGCGCGCCAAGCTCGACGAGATCGGCGCGCCGAGCCCCCGCCACCGCATCGTCGCGGACCCGGCGGACGCCGTGGCCTTCGCGGCCGAGGTCGGCGGCTTCCCGATCATCCTCAAGACCGTGCGCGGCGGCTACGACGGCAAGGGCGTCTGGTTCGTGCGTACGGAGACGGAGGCCCGCGACCCGTTCCTCGCGGGCGTCCCGGTCCTCGCCGAGGAGAAGGTCGACTTCACGCGCGAGCTCGCGGCGAACATCGTCCGCTCCCCGCACGGCCAGGCCGTGGCCTACCCGGTCGTCGAGTCCCGTCAGGTCGACGGCGTCTGCGACACGGTCATCGCGCCCGCGCCCGGCCTCGACGACGAACTCGCCGGGCAGGCGCAGGAGCTCGCGCTCCGCATCGCCAAGGAGCTGGGGGTCGTCGGCCACCTCGCCGTCGAGCTCTTCGAGACCACGGACGGCCGCATCCTCGTCAACGAACTGGCGATGCGCCCGCACAACTCCGGGCACTGGACCCAGGACGGCGCGGTCACCTCGCAGTTCGCGAACCACGTCCGGGCGGTCCTCGACCTCCCTCTCGGCGATCCGCGGCCGCGCGCCCGGTGGACCGTGATGTGCAATGTCCTGGGCGGCGACTACCCGGACATGTACTCCGCGTACCTGCACTGCATGGCCAGGGACCCGCAGCTCAAGATCCACATGTATGGCAAGGACGTGAAGCCCGGCCGCAAGGTGGGGCACGTCAACACCTACGGCGACGACCTGGACGACGTGCTGGAGCGCGCGCGTCACGCCGCCGGCTACCTGCGAGGAACGATCACCGAGTGAGCAGCATGAGCACCGCCCCCGTCGTCGGCATCGCCATGGGATCCGACTCCGACTGGTCCGTCATGGAGGCCGCCGCACAGGCCCTGGACGAGTTCGAGATCGCGTACGAGGTCAACGTCCTCTCCGCGCACCGGATGCCCCGCGAGATGATCGCGTACGGCGAGGAGGCCGCGGGCCGCGGCCTGAAGGCGATCATCGCGGGCGCGGGCGGCGCCGCCCACCTGCCCGGCATGCTCGCCTCCGTCACCCCGCTCCCGGTCATCGGCGTGCCCGTGCCGCTGAAGTACCTCGACGGCATGGACTCGCTGCTCTCCATCGTGCAGATGCCGGCCGGCGTCCCCGTCGCCACGGTCTCCGTCGCCGGCGCGCGCAACGCGGGCCTGCTCGCGGCCCGGATGCTCGCCGCGCACGACCCCGAACTGCTCGCCCGGATGAACGAGTTCCTCCAGGAGCTCAACGACCAGGCCACGGAGAAGGGCAAGCGCCTGCGGGCCAAGGTCGAGGGCGCGGAGTCCTTCGGCTTCGCCAAGTGAGCGCGGCGGCGGACCGTCTGGCGGAGGCCCGCGAGCTGCTCGCGGGCCACCCCGTCGTCGACGGCCACAACGACCTCCCGTGGGCGCTGCGCGAGCACGTCCGCTACGACCTGGACCGGATGGACATCGGCGCGGACCAGACCGGCGCCCTCCACACCGACCTCGTCCGGATGCGGGCCGGCGGCGTCGGCGCCCAGTTCTGGTCGGTCTACGTCCCCTGCCGGCTCGCCGGCGACGACGCGGTCAGCGCGACCCTGGAGCAGATCGACATCGTCGACCAGCTCCTGGAGCGGTACGCCGCCGACCTCGCCCCCGCCCTGACGGCGGACGACATGGAGGCGGCCCGCGAGCAGGGCCGTATCGCCTCGCTCAAGGGCGCCGAGGGCGGCCACTCGATCAACAACTCCCTCGCCACCCTGCGCGCGCTGCACGCCCTGGGCGTCCGCTACATGACGCTCACGCACAACGACAACAACGACTGGGCGGACTCGGCGACCGACGAGCCGGGTGTCGGCGGGCTCTCCGCCTTCGGCCGGGCCGTCGTCGGAGAGATGAACCGCTCCGGCATGCTCGTCGACCTCTCCCACGTCGCCGCGACGACCATGCGGGACGCGCTCGACACCTCGACCGCGCCGGTGATCTTCTCGCACTCCTCGTCCCGGGCGGTCTGCGACCACCCGAGGAACATCCCGGACGACGTCCTGGAGCGGCTGCCCGCCAACGGTGGCGTCGCGATGGCCACGTTCGTACCGAAGTTCATCCTCCCCGCGGCCGTCGAGTGGACCGCGCGGGCGGACGACAACCTCCGGGCGCACGGCTTCGACCACCTCGACACCACCGCCGCGGCGATGAAGCTGCACCGCGCCTTCGAGGCGGAGAACCCGCGCCCGATCGCCACCGTCGCCACGGTCGCCGACCACCTCGACCACATGCGCGAGGCCGCCGGCATCGACCACATCGGCATCGGCGGCGACTACGACGGGACGGCCTTCACCCCGGCCGGCCTCGACGACGTCGCCGGCTACCCGAACCTGATCGCGGAGCTCCTCCACCGCGGCTGGTCGCACCCGGACCTCGCCAAGCTGACCTGGTCCAACGCGGTCCGCGCCCTCCGCGACGCGGAAGCGGTCTCCCGCGACCTCCGCTCCCGCACGTCCCCGTCGAACGCGACGATCGACGTCCTGGACGCACCGGTCGGACAGGACGCTCCGTAACGGATCCGTCACCCGGACGGTCTACTCCGCCGCGCCCCGGCCTCCGGCCGGTGGCACGGTGGACGGTACTGCCCCGCCGCTCTCGGCGGGGCGGTACTGCATCACCGAGTTCGGAGTAGCACCATGGCAGATCTCGACGACCATTCCCCCATCTCTGCCGCCCCCGCCGCCGTCGGCGCGCTGGATACCGCCGAGTCCCCACCCCCGCTCGACGAGACGGCCCGGGCCCGCGCCATCCTGGCCGCCCAGCCCGTGGTCGAGGGCCATACGGAACTGCCCCCGTCCCTCGACCCCGAGGACCTTCCGCCCGCTCGCGCGGCGGAGGTGGGAGCGCAGTTCTGGTCCCTGCACGTGGACGCCGACGAGGGCGTCATCGGCACGCTGCGGCGGATCGACGCGATCCGCGCGCTCGTCGCCGCCTGTCCCGAGGACCTGCGGCTCGTGCACAGCACGTCCGAGATGGCCCACGCCGGGAACTGCGGCCGGGTCGCCGCCCTGCTCGGCCCGGTCGGCTGGCCCGCGCTCGGCGGCTCGGCCGCCACCCTGCGGGCCTACCACGCCCTGGGCGTACGGGCCGTGAACCTCACCCGTTTCGACCGCTTCGCCCGCGAGGCCGTACGGGAGATGAACCGGCTCGGCCTGGCCGTGGACCTCTCCGGCGCCGACCAGGACACCGTCCGCCGCGCCCTCGCGGTCACCCGGGCCCCGGCCCTGCTGACCAGGGCGGCACCGGAAGTCCTCCCGGACGACGTGCTGGGGCTCCTCGGCGAGAACGGCGCCGTCTGCATGGTCACGGTCACGGACGACCCGACCGCGGACGCCGACGTCCTCGACCGGGTGCGTACGGAGGCGGGGCCGCGCGCCACGGGCATCTCCCACACCACCGCCCCGGCCCGCGGCTACGTCCCGCTCTTCGCGGAGCTGCTCCGCCGGGGCTGGCCCGCCCAGGACCTGGTCGGGCTCGCCCACGCCAACACCACCAGGGCGCTGCGGGAGACCGAGTTCCTGGCGCGGACGAACCGCATCCGCCCGGCCGCGGCCTGACGGTACGTACAGGGGCACACGGAGGAGGGGCGCACCGCCACGGCGGTGCGCCCCTCCTGCTCGTCGTCTCAGGCCCGCGGGCGGCCCATCGCCCGGTAGGTCCAGCCCGCCGCCCGCCACCGCTCGCCGTCGAGGGCGTTGCGGCCGTCGAGGATCACCCGCGAGGAGGCGACCGCGGCGAGCTCCGCCGGGTCGAGCTCGCGGAACTCCCGCCACTCGGTCAGGTGCAGCACCACGTCCGCCCCACGCACCGCGTCCAGGGCCGTCTCGGCGTACCCCAGGGTCGGGAAGACGCGGCGCGCGTTCTCCATGCCCTTCGGGTCGTAGACGGTGACCTGGCCGCCCTGGAGGTGTATCTGGCCCGCCACGTTCAGCGCGGGGGAGTCGCGGACGTCGTCCGAGTCCGGCTTGAAGGTCGCGCCGAGCACGGCGACCCGGCGGCCCAGGAAGGTGGACCCGCCGAGGGCCTCGCGCGCCATCTCCACCATCTGGCCGCGCCGCCGCATGTTGATCGAGTCGATCTCGCGCAGGAAGGTCAGCGCCTGGTCGGCGCCCAGCTCGCCCGCCCGGGCCATGAAGGCCCGGATGTCCTTGGGCAGGCAGCCGCCGCCGAAGCCGATGCCGGCCCGCAGGAACTTGGCGCCGATCCGGTCGTCGTGGCCGATGGCCTCCGCCAGCTTGGCGACGTCGCCGCCGGTGGCCTCGCAGAGCTCGGCCATCGCGTTGATGAAGGAGATCTTCGTGGCGAGGAAGGAGTTCGCGGACGTCTTGACCAGCTCGGCCGTCGGGAAGTCGGTCACCACGAACGGCGAGCCCTGGCCGACGGGGACCGCGTACACCTCGCGCAGCGTCTTCTCGGCGCGCTCGCCCTGCACGCCGACCACGATGCGGTCCGGGCGCAGGGTGTCCTGGACGGCGAAGCCCTCCCGGAGGAACTCCGGGTTCCAGGCGAGCTCGACGCCCTCGGGCAGCAGCTCCGCGAGCCGCTCCGCCGAGCCGACCGGCACGGTCGACTTGCCGACGACGAGGGCCCCTTCGCGGACGACCGCGGCGAGGGAGGCGAAGGCGGCGTCGACGTAGCTCATGTCGCAGGCGTACTCGCCGTGCTTCTGCGGGGTGTTCACACAGACGAAGTGCACGTCGCCGAAGGCGCCGACCTCCTCCCAGGAGGTGGTGAAGCGCAGCCGGCCGGTCGATCCCTCGATGCCGGCCACGTGCTTCGCGAGGAGCTCCTCGAGACCCGGCTCGTACATCGGGACGCGCCCGGAGGACAGCAGCTCGATCTTCTCGGGGACGACGTCCAGGCCGAGCACCTCGAAGCCCAGCTCCGCCATCGCCGCGGCATGGGTGGCGCCGAGGTAGCCGGTGCCGATCACGGTGATCTTGAGGGCCATGCGGTACTCCAGTGACGTCGGGCGGAATGCCTGCCCGAGCATAGTCGTGCCCTGGCCCGAGGCCGGGGCGCGCCCGTACCCTTCGAGTTACTTAACGGTAGTTAACGAACACGGGAGTGAGTGAACGTGGCGGGTTCGTCTGATTTCGACCTGTATCGGCCCTCCGAGGAGCACGACATGCTCCGTGAGTCGGTGCGCGCGCTGGCGGAGGCGAAGATCGCTCCGTTCGCGGCGGCGGTGGACGAGGAGCACCGGTTCCCGCAGGAGGCGCTGGACGCGCTGGTCGCCAACGACCTGCACGCGGTGCACGTGCCGGAGGCGTACGGCGGCGCGGGCGCGGACGCGCTGGCGACGGTGATCGTGATCGAGGAGGTCGCGCGGGTGTGCGGCTCGTCCTCGCTGATCCCGGCGGTGAACAAGCTGGGCTCGCTGCCGGTGGTCCTGTCCGGCTCGGAGGAGCTGAAGGCGAAGTACCTGGGCCCGCTGGCCAAGGGCGACGCGATGTTCTCCTACGCCCTGTCCGAGCCCGACGCGGGCTCCGACGCGGCCGGCATGAAGACCCGCGCGGTGCGCGACGGGGACTTCTGGGTCCTCAACGGCGTCAAGCGGTGGATCACCAACGCCGGCGTCTCGGAGTACTACACGGTGATGGCCGTCACCGACCCCGACAAGCGCTCCAAGGGCATCAGCGCCTTCGTCGTGGAGAAGTCCGACGAGGGCGTCTCCTTCGGCGCCCCGGAGAAGAAGCTCGGCATCAAGGGCTCCCCGACCCGCGAGGTCTACCTCGACAACGTCCGCATCCCCGCCGACCGCATGATCGGCGCCGAGGGCACCGGCTTCGCCACCGCGATGAAGACCCTCGACCACACCCGCGTCACCATCGCCGCCCAGGCCATCGGCATCGCCCAGGGCGCCCTCGACTACGCCAAGGGCTACGTCAAGGAACGCAAGCAGTTCGGCAAGCCCATCGCCGACTTCCAGGGCGTCCAGTTCATGCTCGCCGACATGGCCATGAAGCTCGAGGCCGCCCGCCAGCTCACCTACGCCGCCGCCGCGCGCTCTGAACGGGTTTACAGGGCCTCGCGCACCGACGCCGACCTCACCTTCTTCGGCGCCGCCGCCAAGTGCTTCGCCTCCGACGTCGCCATGGAGGTCACCGTCGACGCCGTCCAGCTCCTCGGCGGCTACGGCTACACCCGCGACTACCCCGTCGAGCGCATGATGCGCGACGCCAAGATCACCCAGATCTACGAAGGCACCAACCAGGTCCAGCGCATCGTCATGGCCCGCAACCTCCCGTAACGGCACGAACGAGCACGGCGCCACCCCCGTCGGGGGTGGCGCCGTGCCTCATGTCATCTCACCGTCACGGGTCGACGACCACCGTGCAGGTGTACGTACCGGGCTCCAGGTCCTCGAACGTCTCCGAGGTGTCGTCGAAGGCGTTGGGGCTGCCGTCCGGCGGGGTCGCCGCCAGGCCGGTGCAGCTGATCTTGGACTTGGTTCCGCCCTGCACCTGAGAGGCGAACGAGACCGTGATGTTCGAGAGAGGGACGTTGATGAACTCCGCCGTCTCACCGACGTACGGCTCGTCGCCGCAGCTCGCCTTGTTGTCCACGGTGACCGTCTGGTCCTCCTGGGGCTTGTAACCGGCGGGCGTCACCTCGCTGACGGTGTGCGAGCCGAACTCCAGGTTGTCGAAGCAGACCGTGCCGTCGGCGCCGGTCTCCTTGGTCTCGCCGTTGTCGACCGAGAACCGCACACCCGCGTGGGCGGTGTTGCCCGCACCCGCCTCGGCGTGCTTGCGCAGCTTGGTGATCAGGATCGCGCCGCGCTGCCGGGGATCGACGAAGGAGACCGTCTCCTCCTCGTCGGCGTCCACGACGATGGCCTGGTCGGGCGCCCGGTCGTGACCCGCCGGGACGACGGTCTCGTGGACGATGTAGTTCCCGGTCGGAACGTTGGGGATGGTGCACTCACCGGTGGAGTCGGTCGTGCACTTCAGTGTCGTCTCGATGTCCTCCGCGCCCAGCGGCGGGGTCAGCGGCGCGAAGTTCTGGTACAGCGTGAACTCGGCGCCTTCCAGCTCCACGTCCCGGTCGTCGGTCTTGAGGATCTTGACGCTGCCGCAGTTGGAGATGTCGATGTTCGCCGGCGGGATGAAGTCCTTCAGCACCGCGTTGAACGAGCCACCCGACGCGCGGCTCTTGAGGTAGGCCGCGCCGAGCGACCGGCACGAGCCGTTGTTTTCGGGGAAGATCGCGCTCAGCCGGACCGAGGCCTCACCGAAGGTGTTCCTGTCGAGCGCCCCGAGCACGCCGCCTTCGGTGGCGGTGATCGTGTTGAGCCTGTTGATCGAGCCGGTCGCGTCGCCCGCCGCGTCCAGGTCCTCCTCGGCGCTCCAGACGCCGGCGCTCGTCCACCGACGCAGGGCGAGCTCCGGCCGGGTGCCGCCCTGCCTGAGGTCGTAGGTGATCAGCAGGTCGCCGACCGTACGGATCGGGGTGACGCCGTTGGCGCTCTTGGTCCGGCTCTGGTTGAGCTCGAAGTCCATGTTCGTGGAGCCGCTGGGGTCCTGTACACGGGTCCAGTACAGGTGCAGGAAGCCGTCGCTGGTGCCGCCTTCTTGGTGGAGGCCGAAGAACTTCAGGTCGCTCTTGTTCGGCGGAATGCCGCCGCTCTCGATCGTGGGGACGGCCGTGTTTTCCTTCGTTCCCTCCACGAAGGAGGTGTCAGGGGCCGTGGTGTCCCCGGTGCGGATCTCCGTGACGTTGTTCCAGTCGAGATCGCCGTTGACGTCGACGCGCAGATTGGCGTCGGTGTCGATCTCGAAGTCACTGCCGGTGAGGCTGGGCGGCGGAGCGTCGGCCGTCGCGAGGGTGGCCGGCAGGAAACCGGCGACGAGCAGAGCGGCTGTTGCGGCCACCCGCAGGGTGGTGGATCTCCTGCGAGGCTGCGCGGATGGGGTCACTGCAGGGTTCTCCTCGTGCGAAACGAAGGCTGCTGACGGTGGGTCAGAATTAGCACGGGGAGGTGATCGAATTCACGCGACGCGTTCGCACGGAAAAGAATGACGTCACCGATCGCGGTAATTGTGTGACGCGGATAATTACCTGCTGAAAAGAGAAAGGGCCCCGCCGGCGGAGTGCCGGCAGGGCCCCATTCGCGTGAACAGTGCGAATCGTAGGACGAGATGTCAGCGGTCCGAGGTGACCGTCACCTTCTCGTCGTTCCGGATCTGCTCGACGAGCTGCTTCACCTTCGGCATGTCCCACTTGTAGGAGTTCTGCGGGGCGCTGCCGGCGAGCGGCATGTTCATGGACTTGCCGTCGCCGCCGCTGATGCCCTTCATCGCGAAGAACATCTTCCCGAGGTCGTACAGCGACATGTCCTTGTCCACGATCAGCGTCTCCAGGCCGGCGCCGAGCGTCGGGTACAGCGCGAACGGGTTGAGGATCGTGCCCGGCGTCGCCGCCTGGTTCGCCAGGGCGGAGAGGAACTTCTGCTGGTTCTTCGTCCGCGCGAAGTCCGACTCGGCGAAGGCGTACCGGGTCCGGACGAAGGCCAGGGCCTGCTCGCCGTTGAGAGTCTGCTCGCCCGCCTGGAAGTCGGCACCGGACTTCTTGTCCTTGAAGCCCTTCTCGATGTTGAGCTCCACGCCGCCGAGCGCGTCCACGATGTTCGCGAAGCCGGCGAAGCCGATCTCCGCGTAGTGGTCGATGCGCAGACCGGTGTTGAACTCGACGGTCCGCACGAGCAGCTCGGGGCCGTCCATCGCGTACGCCGCGTTCAGCTTGGAGCCGCCGCGGGCCGGGTACTGCTTGCCCGACTCGGAGCCGACGAAGGACGGGATCGTCACCCACGAGTCACGGGGGAGCGAGACCATCGTGTTCCCGCTGGAGCAGGCCGCGAGGATCATCATCGAGTCGGTCCGCTTGCCCTCGGCGGAGCCGGTGTGCAGCTTCTTCTTCTCCTCGGCGGACATGCCCTCACGGCTGTCCGAGCCGACGATCAGGTACGTCGTGCAGTCGCCCTCCGACGGCCGCTCGATGACCTTGGAGAGGTCGACCTCGTTGCGCATCTGGGAGCTGGCCCAGGCGTACGTGCCGATGCCCCAGGCGAGGACGCCGACGGCCAGGACGATCGAACCGATCTTGGCGCGCTTGCGCCAGTCCGGGGCGGGGCGCCCGGGGCCCTGCGGGGAGTACGGCGGGACGCTGCCCGGGCCGCCGCCCTGGGCGCCACCACCCTGCCGGCCGCCCTGCGAGCCGCCGTAGACCTGGCCCGAGCTGTAACCGGAGTCGTAGCCCGAGCCTTGGGCCTGGGTGAAGTTCGGGTTGTAGCCCTGGTCCTGGCCGTAGCCCTGGTCGTAACCGTGCTGCGGCTGCTGCGGAGCCTGCGGGCGCTGCACATGGCGCATCCTGCGAGCACCCTCGGGCTGGGAGTTCGCGTTGCGGCCGTGTCCGCCGTCTTCGGGCCAGTCATTCATGCGGACCAGTGTGCCGGGCGGGGGAATCCCCTGGACAGGCCGGGTGGAAAATCGGACCGGTGCTGTTGCCAAGCTGATGCAAACCGGACAGGGGTGCGACCCGGCATAAGGTGGAGGGCATGACAGAACAGGGCGATATCCCCGGCAAGCCCACCTCGGCCTCCCGCACCACACTCAGCCACATCATGACGAGCCACGACACCAACCTCCTCGGTACGGTGCACGGTGGCGTGATCATGAAACTGGTGGACGACGCGGCCGGCGCCGTCGCGGGCCGGCACTCGGGCGGCCCGGCGGTCACCGCCTCGATGGACGAGATGGCCTTCCTGGAGCCGGTCAGGGTCGGCGACCTGCTGCACGTGAAGGCCCAGGTCAACTGGACCGGCCGGTCGTCCATGGAAGTCGGCGTACGGGTCATGGCCGAGCGCTGGAACGAGTCCACGCCCGCCACCCAGGTCGGCTCGGCCTATCTGGTCTTCGCGGCCGTCGACGCGGACGGCAAGCCGCGGCGCGTCCCGCAGGTCGTCCCGGAGACGGAGCAGGACAAGCGCCGCAACCAGGAGGCCCAGATCCGCCGCACCCACCGTCTGGCCCGCCGCCAGGCGATCAAGGACCTCCGCGAACGCCGGGCCGCAGAGGGCTACGAGGACTGACGCCCAGGGGGCCGCCGGCGAGCGGCCCCCGCCCCCGGAGGCGTACTCCTCACGGCGCTTAAGCCCCTCATGGCCCTCATGGCCCTCACGGGCAGACCACCTGGTCCCCGGTCACCGCCTCGAACGGGCCGCCCCGCCCCGGTTCCTCCGCCCGGACTCCCGTGACACCCCGGTAGTCCGCCCCCACCGTGACCCGCAGCGTCCCGCCCCGCCCCGCCACCGCCCGCAGCTCCGACCCCGGCAGCGCCGCCGCGAGGGACTTCGCCGAGCGGTCCCAGCGCGGGTCGTACTCCACGAGCGTCCGCGCCCGCTCCTGGCCGGACCCGGTCAGAGGCGTCCTGGTCGTGTCGAAGCCGGTGGCGCGCAGCGCGTCGTCCACCTTCCGGCCGAGCCCGTCCGTCCGGGTCCCGTTGTAGACCTGCACCCGGATGGTGCGCGGAGCCACGTCCACCACGGCCGTCCTCGGGGCGGCGCCCTTCCCGGCGGACGCCTCCTTCGGCGGGGCCGGCGCGAGCGGACGGTCCTCCCGCAGCGCCTGGAACAGCTTCTGCGCCTTCGCCGCGTCCCACTTCACCGTCGACCCGATCCCCTTGACCGGGAAGCTCATGTCGCCGATCGGCACCGACACGAACTCCGAGGACGCCGGCGTGAAGCCCCGCATCGCCTTGGCGAGCGCCAGCATCTGATCCGTACCGAAGTCCTCGTCCGCCCGGACCGAGCTCAGCATCGTCGTGGCCATCTCCCGGAACCGCACCGGGTTCAGGAGCACCCCGCCGCTCGTCGCCCGGTCGATGAGCGCCGCCAGGAACTTCTGCTGGCGCTGCATGCGCCCGATGTCGGCGGCCCCGTCGATGTGCCGCGAGCGGACGTACTGGAGGGCCTGCCCGCCGTCGAGCTCATGGGTGCCGGCCGCGAGGTCGAGCCCGGTGTAGGAGTCCTTGACCGCCCGGGTCGTGCAGATCTGCACCCCGCCGATCGCGTCCACGGTCCGCATGAAGCTGGTGAAGTCGACCTCCAGGTAGTGGTCGATCTTGACGCCGGTCATCGACTCGACGGTCCGCACGGTCAGCCCGGGCCCGCCCTCCGCATAGGCGGCGTTCAGCTTCACGGGGTGCGAGTTGTGCCTCTTGCCGCTGGTCAGGTCGGTGTGCTCGGGCATCTCGGCGTACGAGTCCCGGGGCAGGCTCACGACGCTCGCCCGCTCCCGGTCCTCCGAGATGTGCACGAGCATCACGGTGTCCGTGCAGTGGCAGGGCGCGCCGCCGAGCCGGTACTTCTCCTTCTCCTCCGGGGTGATCCGGTCGCGGCCGTCGGTGCCGACGACGAGGACGTTCATCCCGTGCCCCGCCTGCGGCCGGTTCTTCATGTCCTTGAAGGGGTCGACCCGGGTGATCCCGGTGTCCAGGCCGGTCACCACCGCGTGCCCGATCCCGCCTGCCGCGAGGACCACCACGGACAGCGCGGTCGCCATCCGCATCCCCCACCGGGGCCGCCTCCGTCGCCGCCGGCGGACCGGTGCGGGCGGCCGGGGGGCGGGCCTGCGAGGGGGCGTGCGGGGCGGTGTGGGCACGGACGGACACCTCCGCGGGTGTGACAAGGGGAACCGTGAGCACGGTAGGCCCATACGATCAGCGCAAGGGTGCACCACCCATGCGGCGCGCACCGGTGTCCCCCGTTCGCGGTAACGTGGCGGGCAATGAACGCCATGCCCCCCGTCTCCGTGATCATGCCGGTCCTGAATGAGGAACGGCATCTGCGCACCTCGGTTCGTCACATCCTGGAGCAGGAGTACGACGGCGAGATGGAGGTGGTGATCGCGCTCGGTCCGTCCAAGGACCGTACCGACGAGATCGCCGCCGAACTCGTCCGCGAAGACCCCCGCGTCCACACCGTGCCGAACCCCACGGGCCGCACCCCCGCCGCTCTCAACGCGGCGATCCAGGCCTCCCGTCATCCGATCGTGGTGCGTGTCGACGGCCACGGCATGCTCTCGCCGAACTACATCGCGACCGCCGTCCGGCTCCTGGAGGAGACGGGCGCGCAGAACGTCGGCGGCATCATGCACGCCGAGGGCGAGAACGCCTGGGAGGACGCGGTCGCCGCCGCGATGACCTCGAAGATCGGCGTGGGCAACGCGGCCTTCCACACGGGCGGCGAGGCCGGCCCGGCGGAGACCGTGTACCTGGGCGTCTTCCGGCGCGAGGCCCTGGAGCAGCAGGGCGGGTACAACGTCGAGTTCATCCGCGCCCAGGACTGGGAGCTGAACTTCCGCATCCGCGAGGCGGGCGGCCTCATCTGGTTCTCGCCGGAGCTGCGCGTCCAGTACCGCCCGAGGCCCTCGGTGAAGGCCCTCGCGAAGCAGTACAAGGACTACGGCCGCTGGCGCCACGTGGTGGCCCGCTACCACCAGGGCTCCATCAACCTCCGCTACCTGGCCCCGCCCACGGCCGTCTGCGCCATCGCCGCGGGCCTCGTGGTGGGCGCCACGCTCACCCCGCTCGGCTTCGTGGTCCCGGCGGGCTACCTCGCCGCGATCACGGCGGGCTCGCTCCCGGCGGGCAAGGGCCTGTCGCTGAAGGCCCGTCTGCAGATCCCGGTGGCGCTCGCGACGATGCACATGTCGTGGGGGTTCGGCTTCCTGACGAGCCCGCGCTCGCTGGCCCGGAAGGTCATCGCGAGCCGCCGCCCGGCGGTGAAGGCCGGCGAGTCCGAGACGGTCTGATTCCCCGTTCCCCGGAGCATGACCGACGGCCGGGCCCCGGAAAGGGGCCCGGCCGTCGGTCATGCGCGGCTCACCGTGCTCAGCTCTTCCCGTCCCACCGGTAGACCGAGTAGATGTCCATGCACTCCGCCTTGTCGTCGGCGCCGTCCGGCAGGTCGCCGGCCACCGGCTTCGGCTTCTTGTACGTGGTGCCCTCGCGCCAGTCCGCGCCGACGACCAGGGTGATGCCCTTCGCCTCGGCGTCGGTCCGTACGGCCGAGGCGGGCAGACCGAGCGCCTTCGCCACGGAGAGCGCGTTCGCCTTGCCCTGGTCGGCGTCCGCCTTGGGGTAGGTGACGACGGTGTCCTTGCGGGCGCCGCCCTCCCGGGAGGAGTCGGCCTGGGTGAAGCCCTTGCCCTGGAGCGCCTCGGCCATGTCGCGGGCCCGGCCCTCGACGGCCGGCTCGCCGTTGCCGTCGGTGCCGTTGACGACGGTCACGGCGAAGGAGCCGGGAGCCTCGGCCGGCGTCGTGGGCTTGGGGGAGGCGGTGGGCTTTGGCTTCGCCTTCGCGCCGGACTTGTCACCGTTCTTGTCGAGGGCGACGTCGTCCCGGAGCATCGACCACATCTTGTCGGCGGCGGAGGGCCGCAGCTGCAGCCACTCGTTCGGCCGCGGCGGGTACGCGTCCGTGGGGACGGTCGCCGTCGTCAGACGGTCGACCTTCACGTTCTTGAGCTGCATCGCCAGATCGAAGAGCTTCTTCACGGTGTCGAGGTCCTGCGACACCTGAAGGGACTTGGTGGCGGTCTCGGCCAGGCCCGTCAGGCGCCCCGTGTCGGTCCAGGCGTTCTGCTCCTGGAGCCTCTTCATCATGCCGTTCATGTACATGTGCTGGGCCTTGGCGCGGTTCTGGTCGCTGCCGAAGGCGTGCCGGGTACGCAGCCACTGGAGCGCCTGCACGCCCTTGACCTCGGTGGTGCCCTCCGGCAGCTTCAGCCCGGAGCCGCCCTTCACCCGTGCGGTCGACTTGTCGTGCACACCGGTCTTGACGCAGACGGGGACGCCGCCGACCTCGTCGGCCATGGCCACCACACCGGCGAAGTCGACCATCAGCCAGTGGTCGATGTAGACCCCGGTGAGGCTCTCCCAGGTGGTGAGGGTGCAGCCGGGACCGCCGCGCTGGAGCGACTCGTTGATGGGCCGGTTGTCGGTGGCGGCGTAGGGCGTGCCGTCCTTGTCCTTGCACTCCGGGATCTTGACGACCGTGTCGCGCGGGATGGAGATGAGCGAGGCGTTCTCGCGGTCCGCCGAGACGTGGAGCAGCATCTGCACGTCGGCGAGCGGCTTGCGGTCCTTGTCGTTGCGGCCGCCGCCGAGGGCGATGTTCTTCTCGTCGGCCCGGCTGTCGGAGCCTATGAGGAGGATGTTGAGCGGGGTGTCGCCGAGCGCGTTCGGCGCGGCCTTCTTCGCGCCACTGTTGCCGCCGGTGCGGTCACCGCTGCGGATGTTGCCGTTGAGGTGCTCGTAGTACAGGTATCCGGCGCCGGCCGTGCCGAGTATCAGCACGGCGAGGGTGATCGCCGCCCAGCGCAGCACCTTGTGCTTGCCGGCCTTCTTGGCCCGGCGGCGCGAGCCGCCGCGGCGGTGGCTCGTCCGCGCGTCGCCACCGGTCTCCGCCCCTCCGCCGGCGGTACCGCTGCGACGCCGCTCGGCCCGGGTCGACGCCGGCGCGGACGTACCGCCGGATCCGGCGTCGTCGGCCGCGGCCCCGTTCCCGGCGCCGGTCGCCTCTCCGGTCCCGCTCCCGGCGCCGGTCGCCTCCCCCGCTCCGTAGAGGTCGTCGTCCCAGCCCAGTTCACGGGCGCGCGGAACGCGTCCCCGCGTTCCCTCCCCACGCACGTTCTGTCCCACCCCAGGTCCCCTCGTGATTCAGCCGTGCGCCGCGGCCCGGTGTTTCCAGGTCATTCGGCACACACCTTCTTGTCGGCTTCTACCTTGTCGACGTCCGGCGCCTTCGTCGGACCCTTGACGGGCGCCCCCGCGCCCTTGAAGTCGGCACCGAGGATGAGCGTCATGGGCTCGCGTTCCCCGGCGTCCTGCGTGCCCGGCTTGAGAGCCGTGGCGGGCAGCCCCATCATGTCCGCGAGCTTGCGGGCCTGATCGGCCTGGTTCGGTGCGTAGGTGAGTGTGGTCTTCGCCGCCTTCTCGGGGGCGTTGCTCTTGTTGGAGGAGCGGCTCACACCCATGTCGTTCTGCAGCCAGAGGATCGTGGACTGCGCGGCCCCGGTGATGCCGCTGCCGTTGTAGACGTCGACGCGTACGTCGGCGGCCTCGGCGCGCGTGCCCTGGAGGAGCTTCGCCTGGGCCTGCGCCTTGGCGTTCTTGGCGTCCTTCTCCTTCTTCTTCACCTCGGTGAAGGAGACGTCGTTCTGGATCATGTCGAACACCTGCGGGGCCTTGGTCTGGTCGAGGACCACGGTCGCCCGCTTGTTCGGCGGCTCGTCGGGGTTGTCGACGACCGGCACGGTCATGAAGCTGATGTTCTTGAGGTCGACCTTGCCGATCTCCTTGGCAAGGCTGGTCAGCTTCAGGGCACTTCCTATGCCCTTGTCCACCGTCAGCGCGTCGGTCGCCGCGTTCGCGACGTCGAGCAGCTGCGTCGGGCTGTCCAGCGTGTCTTCCTTCAGCTGGCGCATCATCGACGCGAGGAACTGCTGCTGCATCTTGATGCGGTCCAGGTCGCTCTCGTTGCCGAGACCGTGGCGGTTGCGGAGGAAGGCGAGCGCGTCCTCGCCCTGGATCTTGTGCTCGCCCGCGTCGAGGTTGAGCTTGGAGTACTTGGTGTCGCGGATGGGCTTGTTCAGGCAGACCTTCACGCCGCCGACGGCGGTCGACAGCGTCTTGACCGCGTTGAAGTCGACCATCATGAAGTGGTTGATGCCGATGCCGCTCATCTCGGTGATGGTGCGCATGGTGCAGCCGGGGTCGCGGCCGTTGACCCCGAACGACTCGTTGAACTTGGTCGTCCCGACCGAGCCGGGGATCACCTTGGTGGAGCCGTCGGGCTGCTTCGTGGGGCAGTCCGGGATCTTGATCTTGAGGTCGCGGGGGATGCTCACGGCCGTGGCGTTGGTGCGGTCCTCGGCGACGTGGATGAGGAACGTCGTGTCGGCGTGGCCGGTGACGTTGGTCTTGTTGCCGTAGCTCTCGTTGCCCTCACCGGTACGGACGTCGTTGCCGATGATCAGGATGTTGAGCGGCCCGTCCATCCCGGGCGTCTGGACGGCCGCCGTGCCGACGTCGACCGTGCCGATGTTGCCGTCGAGCTTCTTGTACAGCAGGTACGCGCCGGTGGCGCCGCCCACGAGTACGAAGGCCATGGTGCCGCCGGTCCAGAGGAGGACCTTCTTCTTGCGGGACGCGCCCTGCTTGGGCTTGCGGCGGCTGGCCGGCGGCTGACTGCCGCCGCCCTGCTCGGAGACACGGCGGCGGCGCTGACCGGGGACGGGTGCCTCGGTGGCGGTGCCGGCACCGCCACCGGCACCGCGGCCGGTGCGGGGCGCTTCGGCCTCGGTGGCCGTGCTCGATCTCCGGGGTCGGGACGGTGCCTGCGGCTGCCCAGCGGAGTGGTCCAGTCGCAGTTCGTAGTTGCCCGTCTGCGGGTTGAGTACCCACTGGTCGGCGGGGTCGATCTCGTCCGCCCGTCCACGGCTGTGCGCGTCCACGGTTACTCGAGTCCTCCGTCGGTGCCACGCGAGGCGCCTCCCCCGGCGCCGCATTCTCGGTCGTTCGATCCTTGGTGAGTGCGACGACCACACGGTCGGGGTGCACCGGATCGCGTCACACTATCCGCCCAGTTCAACGTGGGGCGACGTCAGTGACAAATTCCACGCCCCTTACAACCGGGCAATTTGCTCAAACCTCATCCGACCCTGCCCTCCCCTTGGGACGCCCTTTACTCATCGCGTCCGTGACGCTCCTAGGTGCACACGCCCTCCGCCGCGTTCCGGCCGGTGAAGGTCGGAGTCGTGGACGGCGTCGGGGTGTCGGCGTCGTCGGGCTTCCCGTCGCCGCCTGCTCCGCCGCCGGTCACACCGCCTGTCCCGCCGCTCCCGTCACCGCTCCCGCCGTTCTCCTCCTCGGAGTGCGGAGTGACGAGGACGGGCTTGTCCTCCCTTAGCTGGCGGAAGAGTTGACTCGCCGCCGGCTGTACCAGTTCGTCCCGATTCGCGTCATACGTGTACGGGCGGCGCGGCACCGTGAGGAACTGCACCTTCTCCGTCGGGACCGACCGCATCGCACGCGCCAGGTCGTACAGGTCCCGCAGCGAGTCGAGCCCCGGGTCGGTCGTGATCGCCTTCGTGGCCGCGTCCAGGACCGGGTAGAGCTTGGTCGGGTTCAGCAGCACCCCGTCGCTCTGCACCTTGTTGACGAGCGCGCCGAGGAACTGCTGCTGCCGGTCCATGCGTTCCGTGTCGCTGCCGTTGCCGATGGACTTCCTGGCCCGTACAAAGCCGAGCGCCTGCTCGCCGCGGAGCGTCTGGCGCCCCGCGGGCAGCTTCAGCTTGGCGTCGGCGTCGTCGACGGGCTCCTTGAGGCAGACCTCCACCCCGTCCACGGCGTCGACCATCTTCTTGAAGCCCCGGAAGTCGATCACCATGTGGTTGTCGACGCGGATCCCGGTCAGCTTCTCGACGGTACGGATCGTGCACGCCGTACCACCGAACTCGAAGGCGAAGTTGAACTGCGCGAACTGCTCGCGGGTGCGGGTCCCGTCGGCCTTGGTGCAGCTCGGGATCGTCACCATCAGGTCGCGGGGGAGGGAGACGGCCGTCGCGCTCGACTTCTCCGCCGAGAGGTGCAGCAGGATCGTCGTGTCGGAGCGCTCGGTGCCCTTGTCCTTGCCGTACTTGCGGTTCCCCTCGCCGGTCCGGGTGTCCGAGCCGATGAGCAGGATGTTCCTGGCGGCGGTGGCGCCCGCCGTCGGCCGCTCCTTCTCGTACTTCCGCAGCTCGGCGGCGGCCGTCGTGTCCGTGGTGATGTTGCCGTCGAGCTTCCGGTAGAACCACCAGCCGACCCCGGCCGCGATCAGCACCACGGCCGAGAGCCCGAGGGCCGTCCACCGCAGCCAGTGGCGCTTGCGCGGCTCCTCCGGAGCACCGGGCGCCGCGTCTTCCTCCGCCGGGGGGTCCGGTTCGGCGGGCGTGCCAGCACGGTCCGTCACGTCAGTCCGTCCTTCGAGGCGTCGGCGGCGCGCCCGGCGGCCACCGGTCATGGAAGGAGACGGCCGAACCCGACGCATGGTTGTGCGGAAGGAGGCGATTCCCCCTCGGCCGATCATGTACCGGAGTCGGCGCGGGGACGCGGGGACTCGGCGCGCGACTACGCCGAATGGGGTCCTGCGAGTCGGGCGGGGCCCGGGGTCCTGCGTGTCGGGCGGCGCCCAGGTCGGTGGGGGCGCACGCCAGGAGCGGATCGACGGGCGTCGGGGCTGGGGTGGGTGGCCTTCCTGAGGGCGGGCGGGTGGCCGCTGTCACTCGCCGGCAGCCGTCAGAGCGCGGTGTGGGTCACCCGCTCGCTCTCCACGCGCTTCTCCAGGGCCTCGGGCGTGAGCCGGTCCAGGTTCCGGCACAGGACCACCGAGGCGCCGGCCGCGAGGGGCGCGTACAGCCCGGTCGAGAGTCCCTCCCAGCCGTCGTAGCCGAGACCGGAGAGCAGCCGGGAGCCGGGGGTGAGGCCGAGGGCCGCCGCGTCCACGCGGGCCTGCTCGACGAGCTGCTCGCCGCTGCGTTCCGTACCGTCGACGACGAGGGCCGGAGCCTCCGGGTCCACCGGTACGAACGGCGCGAACCGGTCGCCCTGGCTCGGCACCTCGACCGCGTAGTCCGCGTACCCGGCGGGCGGGGCGGGGAAGCGGCGGCCCAGCGGCGCCAGCGAGAGCGCGATCCGCTCGCCGGAGCAGGCGAGACCCGCCTCCAGCGTCTCCGGCCCCGCGACCACGACATCGGCGTCGGCGGGATCGCCGCCGGCCTCGACGACCACCCCGACGGAGGAGCAGGCGAGCAGCCAGACGGCCGTCTGCCAGTGCGCGGGCAGCAGCAGCGCGAGCCGGTCGCCCGGCGCGGCGGACAGCTCGCCCTGGAGGAGGTTCGCCGTCTTGGCCACCCAATTGGCGAAGGTGGCGACGGACAATTCCACGCGCTCACCGGTGGCGTCGTCGTAGAAAGTGACCAAGGGGCGGGCGGGGTCCGCGGCGAGCGCGGATCGCAGCAGGTCGGCGGGGGTGCGGTCGCTGGCGTTCACGCCGGACAGCGTACGCGGGCGGGCGCGCGCGGTCCTCCGTACCGGTGACGCCGTCCACCGGTCGGCCCGACGGTCCGTCAATTTCCGCGCGGATTCCCGGCGCGCGGAACGCGCCGGGGATACGCACGATCGGCCCATGCGTGCCTCACTCGCCACCTCGATCGCCGTCACCTGCGCGGCGGTGCTCGCCCTGCCGGTCTCCCTCGCCGCACCCGCGGCGGCCACGGCGCCACCGGAGGCCGTCGCGCTGCCACCGGGGCCCGAGCGGCTGCCCGGCTCCACCCAGTCGCTGCCGCTCGAGCCCCTGCACGGGTCCGTACGCGGATTCGGCGGCAGAGCCGGCTCCGATCCGGCGGAGCGGGGCCTGGCCCGACGCGACGTCAGACCGTTCTCCCTCCTCGGCGTCGTCTGGGACGACCCGGTGGCCGCGCTGCACGGCACGGTGCAGGTCCGCACCCGGGCCACGGGCGGCGGGGCCTGGTCGCCGTGGCAGGACGTGGAGACCCACAACGACGAGCACGGCGCCGACCCGGAGACCACGGAGGGCGCCGGCCGGGCGCTCAAGGGCTCCACGGCACCGCTGTGGGTGGGCGACTCGGACGGCGTCGAGATCCGCGTACGGGGCGAGGAGCAGCTCCCGGAGGGCCTCCGCCTCGAACTGGTCCACCCGGGCACCGACCCGGGCGACGCGGTCCCCCAGGTCCGTACGGCGGCCGCCCCGGACGGCCCGACGGCGGCGGAGGCGGCGGCCAGCGCGGTCAACTCGCAGCTGGCGCCGTACGGCGCGGCCTGGATCCCGGCGCTGTCGAAGGAGGCGACGGAAGTGACGTTCCGCCACTTCCCGGAGATCTTCGCCCCGGCAAGGCCGGCGGAACCGGCGAAGGTCACCCCCGTCGCGGCGGCCCCCGCGAAGCCGTACATCGGCCCCCGCCCCAAGATCATCACGCGCAAGGGCTGGGGAGCGGACGAGAAGCTCCGCGAGAAGGGCTTCGTCTACACGAAGAGCATCAAGGCGGCCTTCGTCCACCACAGCGCGACGGGCAACAACTACACGTGCCGCCAGGCACCCTCCGTCCTGCGCAGTATCTACCGCTACCACGTCCAGAGCAGTGGATGGCGGGACTTCGGCTACAACTTCGCCATCGACAAGTGCGGCACCATCTACGAAGGCCGTGCGGGGGGCGTGGCCAAACCCGTCCTCGGCGCGCACACCCTCGGCTTCAACACCAACAGCATGGGCGTCGCCGTCCTCGGCAGCTACGACAAGAGCACTCCGCCGGCCGCCGTGCTCACCGCAGTCGCCCGGCTGACGGCCTGGAAACTGGGGCTGCACGGGGTGAACCCGAACAGCACGACGTACCTGACCTCGGGAGGCGGAAACCTGTACAAGAAGGGCACGAAGGTCAAGCTGCGCACCATCGCCGGACACCGTGACGGATTCGCCACTGCATGCCCCGGCGCACGCCTGTACGGCAAGCTCGGCACGGCCAGGACGACCTCGGCGAAGTATCAGGGGAGGCGCTGATGGGGTCAGCCGGGCAACCATCCGCATAAACTGACCGGTCACATAGCACGGACGACCGAGACGGGCGGGCGGACCGGCCCCGAACAGGAAGCAGAGACGACAAGGTGACTGAAGCGATCCTCCTGGTCGGTGGCAAGGGCACGAGGCTGCGGCCCCTCACGGTCAACACGCCGAAACCCATGGTCCCGGCGGCGGGCGTCCCCTTCCTGACGCACCAGCTGGCCCGCGCCCGCGCGGCCGGCGTCGAGCACATCGTGCTCGCCACCTCCTATCTGGCCGAGGTCTTCGAGCCGCACTTCGGCGACGGCTCCGACCTCGGCCTGAGCATCGAGTACGTCACGGAGGAGGAGCCGCTCGGCACCGGCGGCGCGATACGCAACGTCGCGTCGCGCCTCCACTCGGGCCCGGACGAGCCGGTCCTGATCTTCAACGGCGACATCCTCACGGGCCTCGACATCCGGGCGCTCGTCGACACCCACGCCTCCTCCGGCGCGGACGTCTCGCTCCACCTCACCCGCGTCGAGGACCCGCGCGCCTTCGGCCTGGTCCCCACCGACGCCACAGGCCGCGTCACAGCCTTCCTGGAGAAGCCGCAGACGCCCGAGGAAATCGTCACCGACCAGATCAACGCGGGCGCGTACGTCTTCCGCCGCTCGGTCATCGACACGATCCCCACCGGCCGCCCGGTCTCGGTCGAGCGCGAAACCTTCCCGGAACTCCTCTCCTCCGGAGCCCACCTCCAGGGCATGGTCGACTCCACGTACTGGCTGGACCTCGGTACCCCGCAGGCCTTCGTCCGAGGCTCCGCCGACCTGGTCCTCGGCCGCGCCCCCTCCCCGGCGGTCCCGGGCCGCTGCGGCGACCGCCTGGTCCTCCCGTCGGCCCGGGTGGCCCCGGACACCAAGCTGACCGGCGGCACGGTCATCGGCGCGGACGCGGTGGTCGGCGAGGGCGCGCGCATCACGGGCTCCACCATCCTGGCGGGCGCGGTCGTCGAACCGGGCGCGGTGATCACCGACTCCCTCGTCGGCGCGGGCGCCCGCATCGGAGCCCGTACGGTCCTCACGGGCGCGGTGATCGGCGACGGCGCCCAGGTGGGCCCGGACAACGAACTCCGGGACGGCATCAGAATCTGGTGCGACACCACCCTTCCCGCCAACGCGGTCCGCTTCTCCTCGGACCAGTAATCCAAAGGCCGGGCCCCAAATGGGGCCCGGCTTCCGCGCCCCGCGCTTCCGCGCCCCGCGCTTCCGCGCCCCGCGCTTCCGCGCCCCGCGCTTCCGCGCCCCGCGCTTCCGCGCCCCGCGCTTCCGCGCCCCGCGCTTCCGCGCCCCGCGCTTCCGCGCCCCGCGCCGGGCCTGCCGCCCCCCGTTGTGGGCATGCGTTCCGCCGGGGCGGAACGGGTGGGCACAACGCCCCCAGGGCGATGCCCGCCCCCTGCTCGTCCACCCCCAGGACCCGCACAGCACCACGCCGGACCCGCGCGGGCCTCGCGCCAAGCCCCGCACGCGGACCCGCACAGGCCAACCCCCAAACCCCCGCCCGCGCCCCGGCTACGCTCGTAACCATGGCCGGCCGCTTCCCACCCCCCACCCACCCCACCCGCACCACCGTGCGCGGCGGCCACGTCCCCGTACCAACACCCCCCGAGACCCCCGACGCCCCCGTAGACCTAGGCCTCACCCTCGGCCCCCTCCGCCGCGGCCCCGCCGACCCCACCTTCCGCGTGACCCCCGACGGCTCGGTCTGGCGGGCCAGCCGCACCCCCGACGGCCCCGGCACCCTCCGCGTGGCCGTCCGCGACGGCAAGGCCGAGGCCGAGGCCTGGGGCGCGGGCGCGACCTGGCTCCTGGACCGCCTCCCGGCCCTCCTCGGCGCCGAGGACGACCCGTCGGCATTCGTCCCCCGCCACAAGCTCCTCCTGGCGACCCACCGCCGCCGCCCCGGCCTCCGCCTGACGCGCACGGGCCTGGTCCTGGAGTCGCTGATCCCGACGGTCCTGGAGCAGAAGGTCACGACGACGGAGGCGTACGGCGCCTGGCGCCTGCTCGTACGGAAGTTCGGCGAGCCCGCCCCCGGCCCCGCCCCCGACGGCATGTACGCGATGCCCGACGCCCGGACATGGACCCAGATCCCGTCCTGGGAGTGGCACCGGGCGAACGTCGACGGCAAGCGCGCGGCGACGATCGTCCGCGCGGCGCGGGTCGCGGCCCGCCTGGAGGAGGCCGCGCACATGACCCCGCCGGCGGCCCGCGAGCGCCTGGAGCTGATCCCCGGCATCGGCCCCTGGACGAGCGCCGAGACGGTCCAGCGCAGCAACGGTGCGCCGGACGAGGTCACCACCGGCGACCTCCACCTCCCGGGCATCGTCGGCTGGGCCCTCGCGGGCGACCGCACGACCGACGACGAGGCGATGCTGGAGCTCCTGGCCCCGTACGAGGGCCAGCGCCACCGGGCGGCCCGCCTGGTCCTCCTCAGCGGCCGAGTCCCGCCCCGCAGGGCACCCCGCATGACGCCGGGCAACATCACGCGCCTCTGACGAGGCTCAGCCCCGCCCCGGCCCCGCCTCAGCCCCGCCCCCGCACCGCCTCAGCGCACCTCGACGAACTCCGCCGCGATCCGCCCCGGCCGCTCCTTCGGCGGCCCCGCCGCATGCCCGATCGCCACCGCGCCCATCGGGTCCCAGCCCTCCGGCAGCCCGAGGACGTCCCGTACGACGTCC
Source organism: Streptomyces venezuelae (assembly GCF_008642375.1). NCBI lineage: Bacteria > Bacillati > Actinomycetota > Actinomycetes > Kitasatosporales > Streptomycetaceae > Streptomyces > Streptomyces venezuelae. The sequence goes on from NZ_CP029194.1 coordinate 5,301,234, forward strand.
CGGCAGAACATCGTCGACGACACCCACGCCGAGCCCAGCCGCTCACCCGCGAGCGCCACCAGGAAGTTCTGGACCCCCGCGCCCGCCGCGACCACGAACATCTCGCGCTCGGCGGCGTCCCGGCGCGGGTCGCCGTAGTGGTGGGCGCCGTCCATGACGAGGCACGGCACCGCCAGATACGGGGCGTTGCGCAGGACGTCCCCGCGCCGCACCCGCTTGGCCACCGACTCCTCGGACTTCCCGTCCCGCCGCAGGTCCTCGACCCACGCGTCCCGCATCGCGTCGAGCAGCCGCGTCCGCGACTCCGGCGACTCGAGCAGCACGAACCGCCAGGGGGTGGTGTGGTGCGGGGCCGGCGCCGTCACGGCCGCGGCGACCGCTCGCCGGACCGCGCCCGGGTCGACGGGCTCGTCGGTGAACTCCCGTACGGTCCGCCGCAGCGTCACCGCCTCCCGTACCGCCTCCGACGTCCCGAGCCGGAACATGTCGTCGGCGGCGACGCGCACGAGCGCCCGCGCCCCCGGCTCCTCGTCCCCGGCGACGACGTGCCGCAGACCGCGGACGACGGCGACCGGCAGCCCTTCGGCCTTGCCTTTCACCAGGTCGCCCGCGGCGGCGAGTTCGTCGGCGGTGGCGACCACGGTCGCGCTCAGCGGATTGCCCTGCGCGTCGGTCCCGCCGCGGAGGTCGTCGAGGACCCGCACCCCCGCCGCGCCGATCGCGACGTCGGTGAGGCCGGTACGCCAGGGCCGCCCGAAGGTGTCCGTGACGACGACCCCGACGTCGACGCCGAGCGCCTCCCGCAGCCCCGAACGGATGTGCCGCGCCGAGGCGTCGGGGTCCTCCGGCAGCAACAGCACCGTCCCGGGAGGGGTGTTGGAGGCGTCCACCCCGGCAGCGGCCATGACGAGGCCCTGCCGGTTCTCGACGATCCGCAGGGTGCCGCGCCGCGCCACCACCCGTACCGTCTCGGCGTCTATGGCCTCCTCGCGGTCGTCGGCGGCGACCACGCGCCCCTCGGCCTTGCTCACGATCTTGGAGGTGACGAGGAGGACGTCCCCGTCGACGAGGCCGGGCGAGACGGAGGCGATCAGCTTGGCCAGATCGTCCCCGGCGGCCACCTCGGGCAGCCCGCCCAATGCCCAGACCCGGTACGAAGGAGCCTCGGGAGCCCCCGCCTCCCGAGCCGCCCCGGCGGCAGTCGTCACCGCAGCTCCTCGGCGAGCGCCAGCGCCTCACGCGCCATCGCGGCCGTCGCCTCCACGTCCGTCATCATCAGCGGCACCGCCCGGCAGCGGATGCCCGCCGCCTCGACGTCCGCCACGGCGCCAGCGTCCACGGTGTCCACGAGCCAGCCGCCGACGAGTTCGGAGCCGTAGTGCAGGGCGACCGCCGTCGCCGTGGACTCCACGCCCACCGCCGCGAGCACCTTGTCGGCCATGCCCCGCACGGGCGCGTCGCCGACGATGGGGGAGAGGCCCACGACCGGCGTCCCGGAGGCCGCGGCGGCGACGATCGCCTCGCGGATCCCGGGCACGGCCAGGATCGTCCCGACGCTCACCACGGGGTTGGACGGCGGGAAGAGGACGACGTCCGCCTCGGCGATCGCGTCGAGGACGCCCGGCGCGGGCTTCGCCGCCTCCGCGCCGACCGGCACGACGGCCTTCGCGTCCACGGAGGCGCGCAGCTTCACCCAGTACTCCTGGAAGTGCACGGCCTTCTGCTCGCCGTCGACCTCGATCGCGACGTGCGTCTCGACGCGGTCGTCGGACATCGGGAGCAGCCGCACGCCCGGCTGCCAGCGGGCGCACAGCGCCTCGGTGACGGCGCTCAGCGGGAAGCCCGCGCCGAGCATCTGCGTGCGGACGATGTGGGTCGCGAAGTCCCGGTCGCCGAGGCCGAACCACTCGGGTCCGACGCCGTACGCCGCGAGCTCCTCCTTGACCGTGAAGGACTCGTCGAGGCGGCCCCAGCCCTGTTCCTCGTTGATGCCACCGCCGAGGGTGTACATCACCGTGTCCAGGTCGGGGCAGACCTTCAGCCCGAAGAGATGGATGTCGTCACCGGTGTTGCCGACGACCGTGATCTCCGCGTCGGGAGCGGCCTGCTTGAGGCCGCGAAGGAAGCGGGCACCACCGATGCCACCGGCCAGAACCACAATGCGCATGGACAGCAGTCTGTCAGGCGACGACGACCTCGGGGGCGGCCGGGGCGCACTGGGCCTGCAGCGACTCGTGCATCGGCATCTCGGTCAGGCCGGGGAAGTAGACGTGGAGGCTGACGGCCGGTTCGAGGGAGTCGTTGACGACCTCGTGGACGTACCCCGGTGCGAAGACCCGCTGCGAGCCCGGCGCGAGCGTCCGCGTGCCCCTGTCCGTACGCTCCGTCAACTCGCCGTCCAGGACGGTCAGGACGCCGGAGGAGACGCCGTGGTCGTGCAGCCCGCTGCCCTGCCCGGGCACCCAGGAGAGGAGCCAGACCTCGTAGCCGGGGCCGGTGCGGAGCCGGTGGTACCAGCGGGTCGTGGCGTCGTACTCGACGTACGGGGCCCACTGGGAGCGGTCGTCGGCGATGGAGCGCGCGAGCCCGGCGAACTCGGCCACCGTGACGGGGTGGGCGCGCTCGGGCTGGAGGAGGTGCGGGACCTCGAGGATGTCGCCGGCGATCTGAAGGTCGCTGTCCATGTTCATGGGTGGGGAGGTTCCTCAGCAGAAACAGAAGCGGTGGGGGTCACGAAGAGGGGGTGACACAAGTGACACGAAGGTGACGCTGGGTGACGCTGGGGGGAAGAAGCTGGAGCTCTACGGCATCAACAGCTGGAACAACAACAGCAACAGTCGACCTGGACAGCGCGGCGGAACCCACGGGCGTGGGTCGCGGCGGTCGCAGTGGTCGCTGGCATGCCACCAAAGGTGGCGGGAAGGGCACCCGACTGTCAACCCAATGCCCGATTTGGCGGTAATGTTTCACCTCATCCGGTTACAGTGCCCGGAGAAAGGTTTGTTCAGGTGCGGACCAGGAGAGATGGCGCTTCAACCGTGCCCGTAAACATGGCGGCGTCAGACGGCGAGCCCCCGGCTCGATCGCCACTCTCCGTGATCGGACTGTGATCCGGATCGCTTCCATGGCTGGATCGCAACAAGATCCAAGTCTCGGACGTCCTTTCTTGCGAGGGGCCTGTGCGGTACGGCCAGGCCGGCGGCATGTGTCACGTTTTTGGTGATTTGAACACTTTCCGCATAGGCTTGGTTCCGCAGAGTGAATACGAGGCCCAATAGCAGATCTCGGCTTGACTCGCACAGAGCACGAACTTGTAATTTCACTCGTGTCGTTCGGCCGGGTTCGGCAACGGCCACATCACGGGGACGCACAGAACAGACGAGGGGCGCACATGACCGAGTTGTTCCAGGAACTGCTGGTCGAGGACGCGGACGAGGAACTCGGCTGGCAGGAGCGCGCGCTGTGCGCCCAGACCGACCCCGAGTCCTTCTTCCCCGAGAAGGGCGGCTCGACCCGCGAGGCCAAGAAGGTCTGCCTCGCCTGTGAAGTCCGCTCCGAGTGCCTTGAATACGCCCTGCAGAACGACGAGCGGTTCGGCATCTGGGGCGGCCTCTCCGAGCGCGAGCGCCGCCGCCTGAAGAAGGCCGCGGTCTGAGCCCGGTCACGGAACGGCTCCCGAAGCCTTCCGGGCCCCGCGCGCCGAAGCGCGCACACCAGGACATGACGAACGGTCCGCCCCCTGTGCTCCGTCACAGGCGGCGGACCGTTCTGCGTGTTCTGTCCACGGCCGTCGTCCACAGGCCTCTGTCCACAGGGGCGGACCGTCTCGCGCACAGCCGTTAGTGTGGGCCTCCGTCCGAGACGCACCCCACGCCCCCCGCGGGCGACCCCGGCCGGAGGGCCCGTAGCTCGATGTCCTCAACTCCTGAGTTTCCGCGACACGTCGTCACCGCCGTGCTCGTCACCCACGACGGTGCCCGCTGGCTGCCGGACGCCCTCGCCGGGCTGCTCGCCCAGGAGCGCCCCGTGCAGAACGTGGTCGCAGCCGACACCGGCAGCGCCGACGACTCGGCACGCCTCGTCGCCGAGGCCATCGGCGCCGACCGCGTCCTGCACCTCGCGCGCCGCACCGGCTTCGGCACCGCCGTCGAGGAGGCCGCCCGCACGGCCCCCACCCTGGGACCCGAGGACCTGCCGTACCTGAAGCGCCCCTCCGGCTGGGACCCCGTCAGCCGGACGTGGAACGACGACGCCTACGACCTCCCCGAACTCCCGCACGGCGAACCGGTCCAGTGGCTCTGGCTCCTCCACGACGACTGCGCGCCCGAGCCCGGCGCCCTCGCCGAACTCCTGCGCGTCGCCGACTCCGACGAGTACGCCGCCGTCGTCGGCCCCAAGCTGCGTGGCTGGTACGACCGGAAGCAGCTCCTCGAGGTCGGCGTCTCCATCGCCCACACCGGCCGCCGCTGGACCGGTCTCGACCGACGCGAGCAGGACCAGGGCCAGCACGACCAGGTCCGCCCCGTCCTCTCCGTCTCCACCGCCGGCATGCTCGTCCGCCGCGACGTCTTCGAGGAGCTCGGCGGCTTCGACCGCCGCCTGCCCCTCATGCGCGACGACGTCGACCTCTGCTGGCGGGCCCACTCCGCCGGCCACCGCGTCCTCGTCGCCCCCGACGCGGTCCTCCGGCACGCCGAGGCGTCCGCCCGCGAGCGCCGCACGGTCGACTGCGCGGGACGGACGGCAGCGAGCCCGCACCGCGTCGACAAGGCCGGCGCCGTCTATGCGCTCCTGGCCAACACCCGCGGACGCGCCCTCCCGTACGTCCTCCTGCGACTCGTCCTGAGCACCCTGATCCGGACGCTCGCCTCGATCGTCGGCAAGGTGCCCGGCCAGGCGGTCGACGAGGTCACCGGCCTCCTCGCGACCCTCCTGCGGCCCGAGAAGATCCTCGCCGCCCGCAAGCGGCGCAAGAACGCGGCGGTCGCGCCGAGCGAACTCCGCCCGCTCTTCCCGCCGCCGGGCGCGACGGTCCGCGCGGCCGTCGAACAGCTCGCGGCGAACATCGGCGGCGCGGAGGCGGACGCGGGCGGCTCCCGCCACGGCGTCGTCGAGTCGGGACCGGGCGGTGACGACGCCGACTACCTGGAGATCGAGCAGTTCGCCCGGCTCAAGAAGATCGCCCGCAAGCCCGGCCCGGTCCTCTTCGGCCTCCTGCTCCTCATCTCCCTCGTCGCCTGCCGCAACCTCTTCGCGGGCGGCTCGCTGGCGGGCGGCGCCCTGCTGCCGACCCCCGACACGGTCTCCGACCTCTGGTCGCGGTACGCCGACGCCTGGCACGCGATCGGTACGGGCGGCACCCAGACGGCACCGCCGTACCTCGGCGTCCTGGCCGCGCTCTCCGCGCTGTTCCTCGGCTCCACCTCGACGGCGCTGACGGTGCTGCTCGTCTGCTCGGTCCCGCTGGCCGGCTTCACCGCGTACTTCGCGGCCCGGCCGATCGTCGAGTCCAGGCTCCTGCTCGCCTGGGGCGCCGTCGCGTACGCGTTCCTGCCCGCGGCGACCGGCGCCCTCGCGACAGGCCGGCTCGGCACAGCGGTCCTGGCGATCCTGCTCCCGCTGATCGCCCGTGCGGCGGTCTCGGCCCACGGCTTCGACCGGCCCGACCGCGGCAGCTGGCGCGCGACCTGGGCCTATGCCTTCCTGCTGACGTTCGCGACGGCGTTCACCCCGGTCGTGTGGCCGCTCGCGGTCCTCCTCGGCCTCGGCGTCCTCGTCGTCCACCGCTCCGACATCACCGCGTACGGGCTCCGCTTCCTCGCGGCCGTCGGCACCCCGATCCTCGCCCTCGCGCCCTGGTCGCTCTCCCTGCTCACCGACCCCGCGGCCTTCCTGCGCGAGGCAGGCCTCGACGTCCGTACGGGCACGGCCTCGGCGCTCGACCTGCTCGCGACGAGCCCCGGCGGACCCGGCACGACAGGCGGCCTCCTCCTGATCGGCCTCGTCCTCGCGGCGCTGGCCGGCCTCCTGCGCGAGGAGCGCAGGTTCGCTGTCCTCGCCGCCTGGGCGGCAGCCCTCGCGGGACTGCTCTTCGCGGTCCTCTCCAACGGCGCGGACGGCACCGGCTGGGCCGGCCCGGCCACGCTCGTCTACGGCGCGGCCCTCATCGCGGCGGGCATGATCGGCGCCGAGGGCGGACGCACCCGCGTCGCGGCCCACGGCTTCGGCTGGCGCCAGCCCGTCGCCGCCCTCATCGCCCTCGCCTGCGCGGTCGGCCCGGCCGTCGCCGCCGCCGGCTGGATGATCGGCGGCGCGGACACCCCGCTGACCCGGCGCGACCCGGTCCAGGTCCCGGCCTTCGTCGCCGAGGAGAGCGGCACCCGCGACCAGCCCCGCACCCTCGTCCTCGGCAGCACCTCGCCCGGCGAGGTCACGTACACCCTGGTCCGCGGCTCCGGCGCCCGGCTCGGCGACGCCGAACTGTCGGCGGCGGCCGAGACCGCCCCCCGCCTCGACGAGGTCGTCGCCCACCTCGTCGCCGGCTCCGGCGCCGACCAGACCCGGGAACTGCGCGGCTACGCGATCCGCTACGTCCTCGTACGGGACGGGGCGCCGCGCCAGATGAGCCGCGTCCTCGACGCGACCCCCGGCCTCAGCCGCCTCAGCCAGCTCGACGGCAGTGCGCTCTGGCGCGTGGACCGCGAGATCGCCCGGATCATGATCGTCCCGCCGGCCGCGAAGAACGGGGACACGGCGAAGGAGGAGGCGGCGGCCGAGCCGGTCGCCGTCGCGGCGGGCCCCGTCGAGGCGCACACCGAGATTCCCGCCGGCCCCTCGGGCCGCGTCCTGCGGATCGCCGACCGGGCGGACGAGGGCTGGACCGCGACCCTCGACGGCAAGGAGCTGACGAGGACCACCGTCGACGACTGGGCCCAGGGCTTCGAGCTCCCCGCCCAGGGCGGCCGCCTCGACCTCACGTACAACCAGCCGCTCACCCACTCCGCGTGGACCTGGACGCAGGTCGGCCTCGCCGTCGTCCTGCTCATCCTCGCCCTGCCGGGCCGCCGCCGCGAGATCGACGACGACCTGCCCGAGGAGGAGCCGGCGATCCCCGCGCAGGCGACCGACGGCGACGGCCGACGCGCGCGCCGGCTGCGCGCCGCGGCGGAGGCGGAGGCCACCGAGACCGGTGCGGACGACCAGGACTACGCACCGGCCCCCGTCCCGATCCCGGAACAGCAGACGTACGACCCCCAGGACCAGGCGCACGAACAGGCCCAGGAACAGGCCCAGGAACAGGCCTGGGACGGCTCCGGGTACGACCCGGCCTACGCCCACGCCGACCGGACGCAGGACCAGGGCGGGCAGCAGGACGCCACGCACGCCCAGCCGTACGCGGACCAGGGCTACTACCAGGAGTACGCGGCGGACCCGTACCAGCAGCAGCCCCAGCAGTACGCGTACCCCCAGCAGGGCTATGAGCAGCAGCAGCCCCAGCAGTACGCGGAGCAGGGCTACGAGCAGCAGTACGACCCGCAGGCCCCGTACGAGCAGCAGCAGCCGCAGCAGCAGTACGACCCGTACGCCTACGGGTACGAGTACCCCCAGGGTCACGAGACCGAGCAGCGTCCCGACGGGAGCAGCAACCAGTGAAGCGCACGACCCTCTCCCTGATCGCGGTCGCGACGGCCCTCGCGGCGGTCACCGGCTTCGCCACCCTGACCACCCAGGACGCCCCGGCGGCCCCCGTGGCCAAGGCCCCCACCCGCCTGCCGGTGGAGCGCGCGGGCCTGGTCTGCCCGGTCCCGAGCACCTCCGAGGTGGCCGAGACCGTCTACACCTCGTACACCCCGGCGGGCACGGCCTCGGCCGGCGGCGCCACCAAGGCGGAGCAGCCCACGGCCCGGCTGCTGCCGGCGGCGAGCGGGGCGACCCCCGGCGGCGGCTCGGGCGGCGGAAAGAAGTCCAAGGCCCCGAAGGCCCCCGCGACCGTCACCGCCCCCGGCAAGCCCGTGACGGCCGAGGCGAACGGCGCCGCGGTACCCGCCCTCACCGGCTCGGCGACCGGCACCCTGGCCCCCGGCTGGACCGTCCAGCAGACCACCGTCGTCACGGCGGGCGGCGCCCGCGGCCTCCTCGGCCTCACCTGCGGCGCCCCCGACACGGACTTCTGGTTCCCGGCGGCCTCCACCGCCAAGGAGCGCCAGGACTACGTCCACCTCACCAACCCGGACGACACGGCCGCCGTCGCCGACATCGAGCTGTACGGCCCCGAGGGCGTCCTCAAGTCCCAGTTCACCGAGGGCATCCCGGTGCCGCCCCGCTCCACGGTCCCGGTCCTGCTCTCCACCCTCACCGGCGAGGCCGCCCAGCGGGACGTCACCGTCCACGTCACCACCCGCAGCGGACGCGTCGGCGCGGCGATCGGCGCGGCCGACGACAAGCTCGGCAGCGACTGGCTCGCCGCCGCGGCGGACCCGGCGAGCAGCGCGGTGCTGCCCGGCATCCCGGCCGACGCGACCTCCGTACGGCTCGTGGCCTTCGTCCCGGGCGACGACGACGCCGACCTCAAGATCCAGCTGGCCACCCCGACGGGCACGATCGTCCCCGCGGGCGCGGGCAGCGGCACCCTGCACGTGAAGTCCGGGATGACGGCCGCCCTCGACCTGCCGGGCCTCACCCGGGGCCAGGCGGGCTCCCTGCTGCTCACCCCGAGCGACCCGAAGAAGCCGACCCCGGTGGTGGCCGCCCTCCAGGTGGTCCGCGGCAAGGGCGAGAGCACCGAGATCGCGTTCGTCCCGGCGACCGCGGCGATCTCCGCCCGCGCGACGGTCGCCGACAACCGGGCCAAGGCCTCGACGATCGCCCTCACGGCGACCGGCTCCGACGCCCAGGTCAAGGTCACGGCCTCGGCGGGCTCGCAGGGCGGGACGCCGGCGTCGAAGACGGTCACCGTCAAGGCGGGCACGACGACGGCCCTGACCGACCTGGTCCCCGGTGGCGTCAAGGGCGGCTACGCGCTGACCGTGGAACCGGTCTCGGGCGGCAAGGTGTACGCGTCACGGATGCTCGCGCTGCCGGAGGACGGCGTCCAGATGTTCACGGTCCAGCCGCTCGCCGACGACCGGGGCACGGTCGAGGTCCCGTCGGCGCGCCAGGACCTCAAGGTCCTCGGAGACTGAACCGGGCGGGGGAGACCCTCAAGGGTGAAGAACCACCCTTGAGGGAGGAAATCGAGCCCCTGCCCGTGCGGGGGCTCAGTCCTGCCCGTACCGGGGGTCGACCGACTCGGGCGAGAGCCCGAGGAGCTCGGCGACCTGCTCCACGACCACCTCGTGGACGAGCAGCGCGCGCTCGTCGCGGCTCTTCGAGCGGATCTCGACAGGCCGCCGGTAGACGACGACCCGGGCGGGCTCGCCCTTCTCGGCGGGCGCCGAACCGCCGAGCGGCACCGTCTCCTCCGAGACGGAAGGCGGCACCTCCATCACGAGGAACTCGATGTCGGCCAGCTGCGGCCAGTGCCGTTCGAGGCGCTCGACCGAGTCCAGCACCAGATCGCGGAAGGTGTCGGCCCGGCTCGTCGAGAGCGGCACCTGGGGCGGGGCGACGGGCCCCCGCATCCCGCGCCCGTGACGGTCGCGGCGGCGGACCCGAGGCTCCGCCGGGGGCTCCGTGGAGGGGTGCGAGGAGTTCGGCGGCACAGGACTGTCCATCACTGACGCAGCGTAACCCTCCTCGGTGTTTCCGCACCGTGGCGGATCCTCGCCAGGTTTTCCGGCGCGACGGCCCCGGCTGTCGAAACCTGAACATTCCGACCGTTCACGCGCCTGAATCGACAGCGTGTCGCGATCGGCCATCTGGCCGTGGTTGACCGGATTTGTATCCCCGACTGTCCGGATCGCCTCCTGCCCCCAAGGCCGTACGCCCCCTCCCGTGCAGGTCAGTGCAGCCATGGCGCGAATGGGGGTGGCAGAGGTCACAGCGCGACACGGGGGAGTGACCTGAGGGAGAGTCGTCGCGGCCCGGTCAAGAGTGCGGTACCGTCCAACGTCGTGAGCCCTGTACGTCGCTGTTCGCGCACCGCGTGCGGCCGCCCTGCCGTCGCGACACTGACGTACGTCTATGCCGACTCGACTGCGGTCCTCGGCCCGCTCGCCACCTACGCCGAGCCCCACTGCTACGACCTGTGCGCCGAGCACAGCGAGCGCCTCACCGCGCCACGCGGCTGGGAGGTGGTGCGGCTCACCGACGGTTCCGCCCCCGCCCGCCCCAGCGGCGACGACCTCGAAGCCCTGGCCAACGCGGTACGGGAAGCGGCCCGCCCCCACGAGCGCGCGGCCGAGGCCGGCGGCAAGGGCGGCGGAGGCCGAGGCGGAGACCCGATGGAGGTCGGCCGCCGCGGGCACCTCAGGGTGCTCCGTTCGCCCGACAACTGACACCAACCGGCCACTGTCCGCGTACCCCTGATCCGCTCCGGGTAGCTTTGGCGTTCCTACGCGCGCCGCACACGCGTGCCGAGAAACTCAGGAGGGTGGATCCGTGACTGTCGATCTGTCGCAGATCGTGAAGGCGTACGACGTCCGCGGAGTGGTACCGGACCAGTGGGACGAGAAGCTCGCCGAGCTCTTCGGCGCCGCCTTCGTACGGGTGACGGACGCGGACGCGATCGTCGTCGGCCACGACATGCGCCCCTCGTCGCCCGGTCTCTCGGCCGCCTTCGCGCGTGGCGCGGCCCGCCTCGGTGCCGACGTCACCCTCATCGGGCTCTGCTCCACCGACCAGCTGTACTTCGCCTCGGGCAGCCTCGGCCTGCCGGGCGCGATGTTCACGGCCTCCCACAACCCGGCCCAGTACAACGGCATCAAGATGTGCCGCGCCGGCGCCGCTCCCGTGGGCCAGGACACCGGCCTCGCCGACATCCGCGCCCTCGCCGAGGAGTGGACGGAGACCGGCGCCCCGGAAGCCGCCGCGACCCCCGGCACGATCACCGAGCGCGAGACCCTCGACGACTACGCCGCCCACCTCAAGGGCCTGGTCGACCTCACCGCCATCCGTCCGCTGAAGGTCGTCGTCGACGCGGGCAACGGCATGGGCGGCCACACCGTCCCCACGGTCTTCGACGGCCTCCCGCTCGACACCGTCCCCATGTACTTCGAGCTCGACGGCACCTTCCCGAACCACGAGGCCAACCCCCTCGACCCGAAGAACATCGTCGACCTCCAGGCCCGCGTCCTCGCCGAGGGCGCCGACCTCGGCCTCGCCTTCGACGGCGACGCCGACCGCTGCTTCGTCGTCGACGAGCGCGGCGAGCCGGTCTCCCCGTCCGCGATCACGGCCCTCGTCGCCGCCCGCGAACTCGCCAAGAACCCCGGCGGAACGATCATCCACAACCTGATCACCTCCTGGTCCGTGCCCGAGGTCGTCCGCGAGAACGGCGGCGCCCCCGTCCGCACCCGCGTCGGCCACTCCTTCATCAAGGAGGAGATGGCGAAGACCGGCGCCATCTTCGGCGGTGAGCACTCGGCGCACTACTACTTCAAGGACTTCTGGAACGCGGACACGGGCATGCTCGCCGCGCTCCACGTCCTGGCGGCCCTGGGCGGGCAGGAGGGCACCCTGTCCGACCTGGTCTCCGTCTACGACCGCTACGCCTCCTCGGGCGAGATCAACTCCACGGTCGCCGACCAGACGGCCAGCACGGCGAAGGTCAAGGCGACGTACGCCGCCGTGGACGGGGTCACCTTCGACGACCTCGACGGCCTCACGGTCACCTCCGCCGACTGGTGGTTCAACCTCCGCGCCTCGAACACCGAGCCGCTGCTCCGCCTCAACGTCGAGGCCCGCGACGAGGCCACCATGACCAAGATCCGCGACGAGGTCCTGGCCCTGGTCCGGCAGGCCGGCTGACATCACCCCACCGGAGGACGGAGGGGCCCGGCCACCGAGCCGCGTCCCCCGTTCCCCGGCGGTAGGCTGACCTGGCCCGAAGGGCAGCACCACCACCGTTTGTTCGAAGGGACACCCCATGCCGCTCGAAGCCGGCCTCCTGGAGATCCTGGCCTGCCCCGCGTGCCACGCTCCGCTGAACGACCGCACGGCGGACGAGACCCCCGAACTGGTCTGCACCGGCACGGACTGCGGCCTCGCGTACCCGGTCCGCGACGGCATCCCGGTCCTCCTCACCGACGAGGCCCGCCGCCCGGCCTGACCCACGGTGCGCCCCGCCCCGAGCCCCCTGACACCCGGCCCCGGTACAGACCGCACACCCGCACCCCAGGGCCCGGGTCACAGAACCACGCCCACGGGAAGCCCCGGCCCAACTGCGCCCCACCCCACACCGCCCGACCTGCCTCCTCGGCCGGACGTGGACCGCCGGGCGGGCGTGGGTCACAGGGCAGGCCTGGATCGCCTCGCGGGCGTGAATCCCCGGGCTGATCCGGGCCGCCGGGCCGGCGTGGGGCTTCGGGTTGACCCGGACCCTTGGGCTGGCGTGGGCCTTCGGGATGACCTGGATCCCCGGTCGGACCTGGACCCCTGGGCTGGCGTGGGCCCTCGGGCTGATCTCGACCGTCGGGCCGGCCGGGGCCTCTGCGTAGGTCTGGATCCCTTGGCTGACCCGGACCCCCAGGCCGACCCGGTCGGCACGGTCGGCACGGGCAACCACACGGTCATTCCCGCCGAGGGCGAGGCACGGCGCGCTCTCACCGGGCGAGCGCCGCACCACGACACCGGCCTGTCGAGCCGTCCGGCACCCCCACGCAGCCGCCCCCGCCGGGCCACCGCCCCGGACCGCCCCGCGACCGCCTGGCGGCGCGATGCGCCGCAGCCGGCGACGGCTGCCAAGCCCCCTCGCCGCGCCGCGCCGCGACCGAAGCCGACGTCGACGGCGGCTTCGGCGTCGGGCAGTCGGACCCACAGGCCCCACACCGGCCCACGGGCAGGCACCCCACCCGACACCCCCGGAGGGCCCGCCGCCGACGGCGAACACCACCCCCGGGAAGGCCCGCACATCTCCCTCCCCACCCGCACCACCCGTGCGTACGGGAACACAAGAAGCCCTGCCGAAGGCAGGGCGGCACACCATCACGAACAACACCCCCGGCACCGGCTCCGCACCACCAGGAACCCGCCCACAGACACCCCGCACCCACCCGGGAGGCACCGCCACATGCTCGACGAGACGCTCCTCGACGCACCGGACGCCCTCGCCCTGGCCGACCGCCGCGGTCTCCTGCGCGGCGCCGCCGAAGCAGGAGCCCGGGTACGGACGGCCGCCCGCCACGCGAGCGAGGCCGGCATCGCCGATCTGCACCCCGAGGGCCGCCCCCGCGCGGTCCTGGTGGCGGGCCCCGGCACCGCGGCCGCGGGCGTCGCGGACCTGATCGGCGCCCTCGCGGGAGCCTCGGCCCCCGTCGTACGGCTCCAGCCGACCGGCGTCGCCCCCGCGGCGGGCGCCCTGCGCTGGGCCCTGCCCGGCTGGGCGGGCTCGGTCGACCTGCTCCTGCTGCCCACCACGGACGGCTCGGAACCCGGCCTCGCCCTCCTCGCCGAGCAGGCGTACCGCCGCGGCATCACGGTCGTCGCCGTCGCTCCCAAGGCCTCCCCGCTCGCCGAGGCGGTCGGCGGCTCGCACGGCCTGTTCGTCCCGATGGCCACCGCGCCGAACGAGTCGCCCGACGAGTACGCGGAAAGCCTCGCGGCGAGCCCGGGCGCCCTGTGGGCCCTGTTCACCCCACTGCTCGCCCTCCTCGACAGGGTCGGTCTGGTCGACGCGCCACCGGAGGCCCTGGAGAAGGTCGCCGACCGTCTCGACCGGACGGCCGAACGCTGCGGCCCGGCCATCGCCACGTACAGCAACCCGGCCAAGACGCTCGCGGCCGAACTGGCCGACTCGCTCCCGCTGATCTGGACCGAGGGCTACGCGGCGGGCCCCGCAGGACGTCGCTTCGCGAGCGTCCTGGCCGAGCTCGCGGGCCTGCCTGCGCTCGCGGCGGAACTCCCGGAGGCCCTGCCGGCGCACGGAGTGCTCCTCGCGGGCGACTACGCGGCGGGCGCGGACCCCGACGACTTCTTCCGGGACCGGGTGGAGGAGCCGCAGGCGCTGCGGGCCAGGGTCGTCCTGCTGCGCGACAGGCCGGGCGGCCTGACCGCGGCCCCGGCGGCCAGGGAGCTGGCCCTCGGTCACGAGACGGCCATCAGCGAACTCGAACCGGAGGAGGGCGGCGACCTTGAAACCCTGGCCGAACTGCTCGCGGTGACCGACTTCGCCGCCGTCTACCTGGCCCTGGCGACCCCGGGCCGCCCGGACCACAGCACCCACTGACCACCCACCCATTCCCCCCGCACCCACCCACTCGACCTCCCACCCACATCACACGACCCACTCGCAACCCCTCCCACACCCACCGCGTCCATCACCCCGTCACCACCAGACCCCCCGCCCCGTCACCCACCCGTCACCCGCCCCCTGTCACCTGTCATCCGACACCCCTCACCACCCGTCACGACTCCGAGGAGCTGGCAGGCACCATGGACCGCCTCGTCAACACCGTCCGCCCCTACGCCTGGGGATCCCCGACGGCCATCCCCGAACTCCTCGGCGTCGCCCCCACCGGCGAACCGCAGGCCGAGATGTGGATGGGCGCCCACCCCGGCGCCCCCTCCCGCACCGAGCGCGGCCCGCTCAACGAGGTCGTCGCCGCCGATCCCGTACGCGAGCTGGGGAAGCCCGCCGTCGAGAAGTTCGGTGCGCGCCTCCCCTTCCTGCTCAAGGTGCTCGCCGCGGGCGCCCCGCTCTCCCTCCAGGTCCACCCCGACCTCGACCGGGCCCGCGCGGGCTTCGCCGCCGAGGAGGCCGCGGGCATCCCCATCGACGCCCCGCACCGCACCTACAAGGACGCCAACCACAAGCCCGAACTGATCTGCGCCCTCACCCCCTTCGAGGGGCTGTGCGGATTCCGTGCCCCCGCCGCGGCCGCCGACCTCATCGCGGAGCTGGGCGTCGACTCGCTCAAGCCGTACGTGGACCTCCTCCACGCCCACCCCGAAGAGGCGGCGCTCCGCGAGGTCCTGACGGCCCTGCTGACGGCCGACCCCGACGAGATGGCGCACACGGTCACCGAAGCCGCGGCCGCTGCGGAACGCCTGGGCGGCGACCACGCCCCCTTCGCGAACCTCGCCCACCACTTCCCGGGCGACCCCGGAGTCATCGCCGCCATGCTCCTCAACCACGTCCGGCTCCAGCCGGGCGAGGCGCTCTACCTGGGCGCGGGCGTGCCGCACGCCTACTTCGACGGCATGGGCGTCGAGATCATGGCCAACTCCGACAACGTGCTGCGCTGCGGCCTCACCCCCAAGCACGTCGACGTCCCCGAACTCCTGCGGGTCGTCCGCTTCGAGTCGAACGACCCCGCCGTCCTGCGCCCCGAGGCCTCCCCCTCCGGGGAGGAGGTCTACGACACCCCGATCGACGAGTTCCGTCTCTCCCGTTTCGTACGGGCCGAGGGGGCCGCGCCGACCGACGTCACCGCCCCGACTCCACAGATCTTGCTCTCCGTCGCGGGCCGCCCGAAGGCGGGCGAGGTCACCCTCGCTCCGGGCGAGTCCGTCTTCGTTCCGGCGGGCGAGAAGACCGAACTGTCCGGTGCGGGTACGGTCTTTCGCGCCACCGTCGTGGCCTGATGCGAGAATGACCGGCCGAACCGCGGCGAAAGAGCCGGAGCATCGACGAAGGGACCTCGTACACCCATGAGCGCGTCAGGCGGAACCAAGGCGATCGTGGCGGCACTCGCCGCCAACCTCGCGATCGCCGTAGCCAAGTTCGTCGCGTACCTCTTCAGTGGGTCGTCCTCGATGCTCGCGGAGAGCGTGCACTCGCTCGCCGACTCCGGCAACCAGGGCCTGCTGCTCCTCGGCGGCAAGAAGGCCCAGCGCGAGGCGACCCCGCAGCACCCGTTCGGCTACGGCCGCGAGCGCTACATCTACGCCTTCCTCGTCTCGATCGTGCTCTTCTCCGTCGGTGGCATGTTCGCCATCTACGAGGGCTACGAGAAGATCAAGGACCCGCACGAGATCGAGGCCTGGTACTGGCCGGTCGGCGTCCTCGTCTTCGCGATCATCGCCGAGTCCTTCTCCTTCCGTACGGCCATCAAGGAGTCGAACGAGGTCCGCGGCGGCCTCTCCTGGACGGAGTTCGTCCGCCGCGCGAAGGCTCCCGAGCTCCCCGTCGTCCTGCTGGAGGACCTCGGCGCCCTCGTCGGCCTCGTGCTCGCCCTCGGCGGCGTCGGCCTCGCCCTCGCCACCGGCGACGGCGTCTGGGACGGCATCGGCACCCTCTGCATCGGCGTCCTGCTGATCCTGATCGCGATCGTGCTCGCGGCCGAGACCAAGTCGCTGCTCCTCGGTGAGTCCGCCGGCGTCGACGAGGTCAAGAAGATCGAGGCGGCGGTCGTCGACGGCGACACCGTCACCCGCCTCATCCACATGCGCACCCTCCACCTGGGCCCCGAGGAGCTGCTCGTCGCGGCCAAGATCGCGGTCAGCCACGACGACACGGCGACCGAGGTGGCCAACGCGATCAACGCCGCGGAGGAGCGCATCCGCGCGGCCGTCCCGATCGCCCGGGTGATCTACCTGGAGCCGGACATCTACAGCGAGTCCGCGGCCTCGGCGGGCGAGAACCCGGCCAAGGCACCGGGCGGCTCCGCCCACTGACCCACCGCGGCGAGGCCACCGACGCCCGCCGCCCCCAGCCACGAGGCCCCCGTGACCCCAGGTCCCGGGGGCCTCGTGCGTACCGAGGTGATCAAGCCAGAACCGGCCGGTACTGACCGGATCCCACCCGGCCTACCTCCGATGCGGACTGTGGCCGCAGCACCGTCCGGTGTAGATTCGAGATCAGCCAGACGTCGCTGCTGATGGCGGTCGGGCGGTCCAGCGGACCGGCCGAGGGAGAGAGGGCCTCCGACGACGGCACCGTGGAAACCCCCGGGCATTCGTGTGTCCAGGGCCCTGCCGTGGTGCCCTGCGCCTTCAATCGACCCTCGCACCCGAATCACTCGAGGAGCAGCACAGTCATGACGACTGCCGCCCAGCAGGACTTCAAGGTCGCCGACCTCTCCCTGGCCGCCTTCGGCCGCAAGGAGATCACCCTCGCCGAGCACGAGATGCCCGGCCTGATGTCGATCCGCCGCGAATACGCGGAGCAGCAGCCCCTCGCCGGCGCCCGCGTCACCGGCTCCCTGCACATGACCGTGCAGACCGCGGTCCTCATCGAGACGCTCGTCGCGCTCGGCGCCGAGGTCCGCTGGGCCTCCTGCAACATCTTCTCCACCCAGGACCACGCCGCCGCGGCCATCGCCGTCGGCCCGAACGGCACCCCGGAGAACCCCCAGGGCGTCCCGGTCTTCGCCTGGAAGGGCGAGACCCTGGAGGAGTACTGGTGGTGCACCGAGCAGGCCCTCACCTGGCCGAACACGCCCACCGGCGGCCCGAACATGATCCTCGACGACGGCGGTGACGCCACCCTCCTCGTCCACAAGGGCGTCGAGTTCGAGAAGGTCGGCTCCGCCCCGGACCCGTCCACCGCGGACAGCGAGGAGTACGGCCACATCCTCCGTCTCCTCAACCGCACCCTCACCGAGAACCCGCAGAAGTGGACCCAGCTGGCGTCCGAGATCCGCGGCGTGACCGAGGAGACGACGACGGGCGTCCACCGCCTGTACGAGATGCACCGCGAGGGCGCGCTGCTCTTCCCGGCGATCAACGTGAACGACGCCGTGACGAAGTCGAAGTTCGACAACAAGTACGGCTGCCGCCACTCCCTCATCGACGGCATCAACCGCGCCACCGACGTCCTCATCGGCGGCAAGACCGCCGTCGTCTGCGGCTACGGCGACGTCGGCAAGGGCTGCGCCGAGTCGCTCCGCGGCCAGGGCGCGCGCGTCATCGTCACCGAGATCGACCCGATCTGCGCGCTCCAGGCGGCCATGGACGGCTACCAGGTCACGACCCTGGACGAGGTCGTCGAGACCGCCGACATCTTCATCACCACGACCGGCAACAAGGACATCATCATGGCCGCCGACATGGCCAAGATGAAGCACCAGGCCATCGTCGGCAACATCGGCCACTTCGACAACGAGATCGACATGGCCGGCCTCGCCAACACCGCGGGCGTCGTCAAGGACGAGGTCAAGCCGCAGGTCCACACCTGGACCTACCCCGACGGCAAGGTCCTGATCGTCCTCTCCGAGGGCCGCCTGCTGAACCTCGGCAACGCGACCGGTCACCCCTCCTTCGTCATGTCGAACTCCTTCGCGGACCAGACGCTGGCCCAGATCGAGCTCTTCACGAAGCCGGAGGAGTACCCGACCGACGTCTACACGCTGCCGAAGCACCTGGACGAGAAGGTCGCCCGCCTCCACCTCGACGCCCTCGGCGTCAAGCTGACGACCCTCCGCCCCGAGCAGGCCGCCTACATCGGCGTCGAGGTCGACGGTCCCTTCAAGCCGGACCACTACCGCTACTGATGCCCCGGCCGACGGCACCCGCGCACTGACGCGACACCGTCCCGGACACCCGTAGAGGATTAAGGCAGGCCCCCGCACCCCCGTGCCGGGGGCCTGCCCCGTTCCGACTCCGCCCCCGCTACCGCACCTGGAAGCACCGCCTCCCGAGGACCGACCCATGCCCCGCGGCCGATATTCGCTCCATGACCCGCACGACCACACCCCCCTCGGTGAAGAGCACTTCCACTGCGCCCCCGGCCCCTCCGGCTGGCGCTACGTCTCCCAGACCGTCACCCCCTCGGGCGACCACCTCGGCTCCGTCGACCTGGCCATCGACGAACTGGGCCGCCCCATCCGCCTCGAAGTGAACGCCGCGAGCTGGCAGGTCCGCGGCGCGGCCCTCGACGGCGTCACCTGGGTCCGCACGGACCCCACCGGAACCCACGCCACCGAAGGCAATGTGCGCGCCCACGCCTTCACCGGCACGTCCCCGGCGTTCCTCGTCGCGATCACGCGACTCCTGCGTCTCACCCCCGATTCCCCCGAGACCCGCCTCAGGCTCGTCGCCTTCACGGATCCGGTGCTCGCCCCCCTCACGGTCGACCAGTCCTGGGCCCTGCTGAAGAGTGAAGCGCACGCCACTGACAACGGCCCCCTGGTCGTCGACGAGTACCAGGTCAGCGCCCTGGACACGGGGGAGCGGCACACCGTCCACATCGCCGGCGACGTGGTCCTCGCGGCCCCCGGCATCGAGCTCGAGGCCCTGGAGACACCACCCTCGGTCTTCCCCTGACCGTCAGGCGGGCGGCGCGAACCCGGTGGCCCGAGGCCCGCTCTCCCCACCCACCGGACCAACCGGCGGCACGACGACCGGAGAGCCGACAGCAGGAACAACAGGAACGGCAGGATTGGTGGGAGGAACAGACACACCCTCCCCCGACGGGGCGAAAGCCCGCCGGGAGTCCCGCGCCCGCCGCTCGGCGACGACCCCCGCGAGATAGGCGTCGGCAGGCACCCCCGGCGGCGGAGGCGCCCCGGTCAGCGCCACGAGCTCATCGGCGAGCCGCTCGGCGAGCCGCCGCCCGACGAAGGGGTCCAGCTCACGCGCTCGCGTCAGGTACTGACGTATCTCCAGCCACAGCCTCTCCGGCACAGCGGACAGATCGAGCCCGGCGAACCGACCGACGAGCCACGGCGGCGGCGGGGGCACAGCAAGGGCCCGCGCCGCGGGTATGCGCTCCCGCACGACGAGGGTCCCGGCGAACACGTCGCCGAGCCGCCGCCCCCGCTCGGACACGAGCGAGGCGATACAGGCGACGACCCCGAAGGTCATCAGGATCTCCACGACCCCCATGGCCCCCCGCACCAGCGCGTGCCGGAACCGGATCGGCCCCCCGTCGTCCCGCACGACCCGCAGCCCACAGGCCAGCTTCCCCAGCGACCGCCCGTGCGACAGCGTCTCCACCGCGATCGGCGCCCCCACGAGCACCAGCAGAAAACTGGCGATCGACACGGCCGTCGTGGCGGCCTCGTCCAAGGACGCCGTCGCCAGGGCGAGCCCGATCACGACCAGCAGATAGACGGCCCACACGACGGCGAGATCGATGAGCACCGCCAAAGCCCGGCTCGGCAGCCGTGCCGGCTGCAACCCCAGGACGACGGCATCCCCCGTCACCACCCCACTCACGGCGCCCACCTCTCCACGACTCTCCGAACGCCAGTCTGCCAAGCTGACCCGCAGCGCGCCGCAGTAGTACGGACCTGACCGCAGCAAGTGCCGGGAGCAGCAGCCGATCATGGACCTCGACGTCTACGTCACAGCCCACCGCGCCGAGTGGGAACGCCTCGACCACCTCCTGCGCAGGGGCCGCAGGCTGACCGGCGCCGAAGCGGACGAACTCGTCTCCCTCTACCAGCGCACGGCCACGCACCTCTCCATCGTCCAGTCCACGGCCCCGGACCCCCAGCTCACCGCCCGCCTGACCCAGCTCGTCGCCCGAGCCCGCGCGACCGTCACCGGCACCCGCCGCTCCTCCTGGCGCGACGCGGCCCGCTTCCTCACCGCCGGCTTCCCCGCGGCCGTGTACCGCTCCCGCCACTGGTGGATCCCCACCGCGGTCCTCTCGACCCTCCTCGCCGTCCTCATCGGCTGGTGGATCGGTACGCACCCGGAGGTCCAGGCCTCTATAGGCGCCCCCACGGAACTCCGCGAGATGACCCGCCCCGGCGGCCAGTACGAGACGTACTACTCCAGCCACCCGGCGGCGTCCTTCGCGGCCCAGGTCTGGACGAACAACGCCCAGGCCGCGGCCATGTGCCTGGTCCTGGGAGCGTTCCTAGGCATCCCGGTGCTGGGGATCCTCTTCCTCAACATGGTGAACCTCGGCGTCGGCATCGGCCTGATGTCCTCCGCGGGCCGCCTCGACGTCTTCCTGGGCCTGATCCTTCCCCACGGCCTGCTCGAACTGACGGCGGTCTTCGTCGCCGCCGGCACGGGCCTCCGCCTCGGCTGGACCCTCATCGACCCGGGCCCCACCACCCGCCGCGTCGCTCTGGCGGAGCAAGGACGCGCGGCTGTCGGAATGGCCATCGGCCTGGCCCTCGTCCTCTTCGTCTCGGGCCTGATCGAAGGCTTCGTCACCCCCTCGGGCCTGCCGACCTGGGCCCGGATCGCCATCGGCATCGGCGCTGAGCTGGCCTTTCTCGCCTACGTCTACATCCTGGGCGGCCGCGCCGCCCGAGCCGGCGCCACCGGCGA